>CALADR010000126.1 GCA_937890845.1 uncultured Bacteroidales bacterium
GAAGTGCTGGTTACCGTAGATGAGGAAACAGGAATGACAGGTGCACGTGAATTGAAACCAGGCGTACTTAAAGGAGATATCCTTATCAACCTTGATTCTGAGACAGAAGGTGAACTTTATATCGGATGTGCCGGAGGAATGGATGTAACCGCTACTTCAGATTATTCTTTGCAGCCATCTCCTGCAGGATATAAAGCCTTTGTCCTCAATGTTAAGGGATTCAAAGGCGGACATTCCGGAATGGATATAGTCCTTTACCGTGCAAATGCAAACAAAGTGGCTGTAAGGGTACTTCTCCCGCTCCTTAGCGACCTTGGTGCTAAACTGGTGTCAATAGAAGGCGGAAGCTTGAGAAATGCGATACCGAGAGAGGCCTTTGCCCAGATTCTGATATCTGAAGATAAGGTGTCTGCTGCAGAAAAACTAGTTGCAGAAGTCCAGTCATCTGTAAAGAAAGAATATTCCGTAGCTGATCCGGATGGCGTGATTTTCCTTGAACCTCTTGCATCAGTTCCTGCAGAGTATATAGATGATAATGACGCTCTTAAAGCCTTGAAGGCAGTGAATGCATGTCCTAATGGCGTCTGGAGAATGAGCGATGAGATGCCGGGGCTTGTTGAAACATCCAATAATACGGCTATCGTTAAGACAGAGAACGGCAGGATTTTCGTAAAAACACTGTTGAGAAGCTCTGTAGATACAGCCAAAGATGCTATGGCAGAAGAAATCCGGTCTGTATTTGAACTTGCAGGATTTGATGTTACACTTTCTGGAGGTTATTCCGGATGGGCACCGAACAGCGCTTCGCCGATTCTTCATACTATGAGAAAAGTCTATGAAGCCCTTTATGGTGTACAGCCTGCTGTCATGGCTATTCATGCTGGGTTGGAATGCGGCATACTGGGCGGAACCTACCCTAACTGGGATATGGTTTCCTGTGGCCCTACAATTATGAGCCCTCACTCTCCTGATGAGCGTACAAATATTGCCTCAGTAGAAAAATGGTGGAAATTTGTAGTGGCTACACTGGAAAGTATTCCTGAAAAATAGGTATTAATGAAAAAATACTCAACTTCAATGCGGAAAGACTTTGACAGTTGAAAATTTAATTGTACCTTTGCGGCTCGAAAATTATTTTTAAAAATTATAAGGAAATGAAAACAGGAATTCATCCCGAAAACTACCGTCTTGTAGCTTTCAAGGATATGTCTAATGACGAAGTGTTCATTACACGCTCATGTGCGAACACAAAAGAGACTCTCGTTGTTGACGGAGTCGAGTATCCAGTAGTAAAAGTCGAGATTTCAAACACATCTCACCCGTTCTATACAGGAAAGATGAAACTCGTGGATACCGCAGGTCGTGTGGACAAATTCTACCAGAGATACAAGAGAAAATAATCCTTTCGGAGGATATGAAACAAAAACAGGCTGCCTTTTTATGGTGGCCTGTTTTTGTTTCATATCCATTCCTGTCTGTTAAGATAGAATAGATAAACAAAAAGCCCCGCGGATTAAACCGCAGGGCTGTATATTTGACGTAGTCTGAATTTACTGCTCGTCCATCAGCTGCATATGCTGAACATAGATGGCTTTTTTAAGTTCGTCCCTTCTTCTTACAGATGGTTTTACGAATGCCTTTCTTGCACGAAGCTCACGGATAGCTCCGGTTTTCTCGAATTTTCTTTTGAATTTCTTGAGAGCTTTCTCTATGTTCTCACCTTCTTTAATCGGTACTATAATCATCGCTGAATCACCTCCTTTTATTTGCGGGTGCAAAGGTAATCAAATTATTTGGCATTCAAAATATTTTTGAATGTTTCCATGCCTTTTGTAGCCACTTCCTTTATATGGGTTATCCTTTTGTCTCTTGCAGGAACATCCTTAGGGTCTATTATATATATAGGTGTATCAGTCTTGGCATACCTGTACAGACCGGCTGCAGGATATACTTGCAGGGATGTTCCTACTATGAGAAGAATGTCAGCCTGACTGACAGAGTCAATCGCTTTACCTATCTTTGGAACGGCTTCACCGAACCATACTATATGTGGTCTTAACTGCCCTCCGTCAGGAGCATTGTCTCCTAGGTTTATCGGTTCATACCCTATGTCCATCACTCCTGCTTCTGAAAAGCCGTCCATATCATTGCATACATTTACGGACCTTACCTTTGTAAGCTCGCCGTGAAGATGAATGATTCTTGTACTGCCGGCGCGCTCATGGAGGTTATCGACATTTTGAGTTATGACAGTAACGTCGTAATCATCTTCCAGTGATGCAATCAGTCTATGGGCATCATTGGGTTTTACATTTGAAAGTTCGCTCCTTCTTGTGTTGTAGAAATCAAGCACAAGTTGAGGATTCCTGTTCCACCCTTCTATGGATGCGACATCTTCAACATTGTAATTTTCCCACAGTCCGTTGCTGTCTCTGAATGTGCTTATGCCGCTTTCAGCACTTACTCCCGCGCCTGTAAGTACGGCCAATTTCTTCTTTGCCATTGTATTCCGGTATTAAAATCCGTTCAGTTCAAAATAATATTTTCCGAGCCAGTACTCGAAAAGGGGATCCAGCACCATAGCCTCGTCCTTTTCATTGAAAGTTATGATTTCCTTTTTGCATAATGCGTCCTTTACCCTGCGCACGTTGGCTGAAGAATTCAGAGAGTATTTTTCTATGATTTCCGTAGCGCTGAATTTGGTCACACCTTCCATGACGGCTTTAAGGAAACTGATCTGATGTCCTGTGAGGTTTGACATTATCCTCATGAATTTGGGTTCATGAATCGACAATATTATCCTCAGTGATTCCAGTAATATTCCATCATTTATATAACCCTTTGTCAATGAATCGCATATTGACAGAAAATGATTCAGATACCATAGATTGTTCTTGAACAGCCGGCATGCTACGAGTACAAGATTTCTTTCTATGACTTTTCCTGTCATAAGAAAGCCTTTTACTACATATTCTATTATATCTCTGTCGTCAATATTATGCAAAGGTATATGTTCCACTGTTTTATAGAAATATTTATAGCCTTCGAAAATGTATTTCATGGCATTTGTCCTGGACCCGGACAATATGAAACATCCGCCATGCTCTTTGTCTTTATCCGCAATGGCTTCGTTAATAGCAGAGAAAACAGTTTCGTAACAATCCAGCTGCATCAGATTCTGAAACTCTTCTATTATAATGAAGAATGTCTCCTGCCGTTCTCCGGCTATCCGGAAAGGCAGCTTCATCATCGATCTGATATCGTTTTCATCAGCTTTGCACTTAAGGGATATGACAATGTCATTCAAATATGAAGTTGCTGCCTGCAAGATGCCTGGATACCAAAGCCTCATATTCTGTCGGAGTGCTGGCGCAAGAGCGTATTACGCAGTTACCGAATTTGAGAAGAAAAGACTCCAGACTGCTTATGTTGAATAAATTCACCTGCGATACAGAAAAATGTTTTCCTCCGATACGCAGATTCAGGAGTGTCTGCTGTATCAGAGACATCTTTCCGGACTTGGGAGGATCATACAATGCTACACTTTCTCCCCGCTCCAGCAAGTTGCCGAGTGTGTTGCATTCGGCTTTTCTTCCTATAAATGACTTTCCTGTCACGTATGTATCGAATACAAAAGGAGTATCCATTATTATTTTCTATTGGGTTTCGCAAGTAGTCTTGTTTGTTGATATCTGAAGACTTTTGCAGTACCGGCGAAACAGTTTCTATTTGCAAATTTATAAAATTAACTCGCGATATGCTATGAATTCCATTAAAAAGTGTTATCTTTGCACCTCATTAGTATTTATAGGGCTGTTAAGCATAGGTTAAAGAACTGGATTTCAGTCGCTTGCAGTCAAAACTTTTAAAGTTTTCATTAATATGTACGCAATTGTAGATATTGCAGGCCAGCAGTTTAAAGTAGAGGCTGGTATGGAGATCTTTGTCAACCGTCTTGCGGCTGAGAAAGGTGCTGCCGTTGAATTTGACAAGGTTCTTCTTCTTGACAATGAAGGAGCAGTCAAGGTAGGTGCTCCTTATGTAGAGGGAGCCGTTGTGAAGGCTACAGTGCTTGATGACTCTTGCAGAGCAAAGAAAGTACTTGTTTTCAAGAAGAAACGTCGTAAAGGTTATCAGAAGCTCAATGGTCACCGTCAGGATTTGACCAAGCTCCAGATTAACGAGATTGCTTAATTCAAATTACAGGAGGATTAGATTATGGCACATAAAAAAGGCGTCGGTAGTTCAAAGAACGGTCGTGAATCGCATAGCAAACGTCTCGGCATCAAGAAATTCGGTGATCAGGTAGTTAAAGCCGGTAACATCATCGTTCGCCAGAGAGGTACTGTACACAATCCGGGAGCAAACGTAGGAATGGGTAAAGACCACACACTTTATGCTCTTGTAGCAGGAAAAGTAAGTTTCTGTAAAAAAGCAGAAAACAAATCTTTCGTCTCGGTTATTCCGTTTGAGAACTAAGACTCGGGGGATTTATGACTAAGAATAAGAGGACTGTGACTCCGGGTGAGTTTCAGCCCTCTTTTATTTTTAACGATACTATTAAAACGAATATATTATGCTGACACTTAAATTGCTTCGTGATGATCCTGAATTTGTGATCAAGAAGCTCGCAGTCAAAAATTTCGATGCGCGCGAAATCGTGGGAAAAGTTATAGAGCTGGACAAGAACCGCAGAGAACTCCAGACAGAACTTGATGCCTGCCTGTCACAGCAGAAACAGAAAGCAGCTCTTATAGGCGGCCTTATGAAAGAAGGCAAAAAAGATGAAGCTGAAGCTATAAAAGGAGAAGTCGCTTCCCTTAAGGAACATTCAAAGGAACTTGAGGCAAAGTCCGAGCAGAACAACGAAGAGCTTATGTCCCAAATTGTACTTCTTCCTAATATTCCTTGCGACCTTGTCCCTGAAGGCAAGGATTCTACTGAGAATCTTGTAGTCAAGATGGAAGGAGATATTCCTGACCTCGGCTCTGATCCCCTTCCGCACTGGGATCTTGCAAAAAAATTCGATATCATAGATTTTGATCTCGGAGTAAAGCTTACCGGAGCTGGTTTCCCTGTATATAAAGGCAAAGGAGCGAGACTTCAGAGGGCGCTTATCAATATGTTCCTGGATATCAATACAAAGGCTGGCTATCTTGAAGTAGAGCCACCTGTAATGGTTAACGAGGCATCAGGCTTTGGTACAGGACAGCTTCCTGATAAGGAGGGACAGATGTACCATGCTAATCTGGATAACTTCTATTTGGTTCCTACTGCAGAAGTTCCAGTTACTAATATTTACAGGGATGTAATTCTCGGAGCAAATGATTTTCCAGTAAAGATGACAGCCTATACTCCTTGTTTCCGCAGAGAGGCCGGTTCATACGGAAAAGATGTAAGAGGACTGAACAGACTTCACCAGTTTGATAAAGTAGAGATAGTACGCCTCGAGAAACCGGAAAATTCATATGCTGCTCTTGACGAAATGGTAGCCCATGTAGAGTCGATAGTAAAGAAACTCGGACTTCCGTACAGAATTCTGCGTCTTTGTGGCGGTGACCTGAGTTTTACTTCGGCTATTACTTATGACTTCGAGGTATTCTCAGCAGCACAGCAGAGGTGGCTGGAAATAAGTTCTGTTTCAAACTTTGAGTCATATCAGGCTAACAGGTTGAAACTGAGATATAAAGATGAAGACGGAAAGATTCAGCTTGCTCATACGTTGAATGGAAGTTCGCTTGCATTGCCGCGAGTGGTTGCAGCCCTTCTTGAGAACAACCAGAAAGACGGCAAGATTATCATTCCTGAGGCACTCAGACCTTATACCGGTTTTGACTGCATAGACTAATATTATATCGCAGGTTTGAGTAAGCGTGAAATAATAATGGGAATTGACCCCGGAACCAATATTTTAGGTTACGGGGTCATTGCTATTGGCCGTAAAGGGCCGGAATTTGTGACAATGGGCACTCTTGATCTTAGGAAAGAGAAAGACCCCTTCAAGAAGCTGGACATGATATTTACGGGTACTGGAGAGATAATGGACATTTATTCTCCGGATTATGTAGCCATAGAATCCCCGTTCTATGGAAAGAATCCCCAGGTTATACTTAAGCTTGGACGTGCCCAGGGAGCAGCGATAACAGCGGCCTTGCATCGTGGAATACCTGTTCAGGAATATGCACCGCGAAAGGCAAAGCTCGCTATCACGGGTGTCGGCTCTGCTTCAAAGGAGCAGGTAAGCAATATGATATGTAAAATTCTGAATACAGGATTCTCTCCAGAATATCTCGACGCCACTGATGCTTTGGCCATTGCGCTCTGTCACTATTACCAGATGACAAGTCCCATTCCTGATATCAAAGCGGCATCAGACTGGAAAAAATTTCTGGCTGACAACCCTGAAAGAGTACGGGGCAACTTCTGAAACTTGCCCGCACACTGATTACGGTAAAAAATATGACACTCGTTTTAACCTTGAGTTACTTGATGTGTCTAATTTCTGATTTCGAAAGCTGGCGGCAGTCAGCTTTTCGTTGTATTAATAAAAGAAAACGGATTTAACAGATGGAAAGGTTGTTTGATTATGTGTTGCGTACAATTGTTTTTGTGTGTTTCATTTTATCAAGTGTTATTCTTCAGGCGCAAGCCTCTTATTCGGTCAAATTGAAACTTGAAGACTCCAAGACTGGAGAGCCTGTATCCTTTGCCACAGTTTCCCTTACGACAAAAGGAGCGGAATCTCCGTTGAAATATGTGCTCAGTACTGCAGAAGGAAATGCAGAAATATCCAAAGTGCCGAAAGGAAATTATGTGCTTAAAGTCGATATGATGGGATACAAGCCATATTCTTCAGATGTAGCGCTTGCCAAAAATACAGATCTTGGAAAATTGAAAATTATTCCTGACAATGTAATGCTTGATGCCGCTACTGTAGCCGCAATAGGGAATCCTATAATTGTCAAGAAAGATACCATAGAATACACAGCTTCTTCATTCAAGACTACAGATAATGATATGCTCGAGGAACTTCTCAAGAAACTTCCGGGAGTAGAGGTTGGTACTGACGGTTCAGTGACAGCAAACGGAGAAACCATATCCAAAATCATGATAGACGGAAAGGAGTTCTTTCTGGATGATCCCCAGCTTGCGACAAAGAATATTCCGGCAAAAATAATCAATAAAATCAGGGTGGTCGAACGCAAGTCCGAGCAGGCTCGTTTTACGGGAATTGACGACGGAAAGGAGGAGACTGTCATTGATTTGAGTGTCAAGCCTGGAATGATGGACGGATGGTTCGGCAATATTATGGCAGGAGGAGGTCATGATATTCCGGACAAAGGTTATTATGCTGGAAGCAATACTCCGGCAAAAGACGGCTGGCGTTATCAAGGGGCAGGTATGGCAGGACGTTACACTAAAAACAGCCAAATCAGCATCATACTTAACGGAAACAATACTAACAACAGAGGTTTCAATGACTTGTCATCAGGTATGATGCAAGGAATGCGTGGAGGACGAGGAATGGGACGAGGCACGGGAGGATGGGGCAATAACGGCATTACCACTTCATGGATGGCTGGAGCAAACGGATCGTTCGACCTTCTTGAAGACAAAATGGATCTGTCTGCAAATTACATGTACGGCGGATCCGACAAATATATCGAAGAGAAAAGTTCCAAAACTACATATATGGAAGATGGAAGCAGCCTTATTTATGACAATAACGGATATAATACTTCCAGAAGTCAGGGACACCGTTTCGGAATAAGAATTGACCATAAGTTCTCTGACAATACTTCTGTTCTCTTTGAGCCCAAGTTCAATTTCGGAACCGGAAGTTTTTCTGAATATTCCGATTTTAAAACAATCTCAGACAAGGATGGAGAGAGGAATATTTCCAATAATGGTTTCAATGATAATTCTGGTAGCAACAAGAACTGGACAGCAAGCGGTTTCCTGCTTTTCCGGCAGCGTCTTGGAAAGCCTGGAAGGACTATATCCGCTATGTTCAACTATAACTTCAGCAACAATGATCTCTATGGCTTCAACCAGTCATTGACGACTACATACGAAAATCCGGAATCACCTTTGGATTCGATTATTAACCAGAGATATGACCAGAACTCCAGAAGTTCTTCAGTCTCAGCCAGACTGGTATATACGGAACCTTTAGGCCGTGATTTCTATTTGCAGGCAAGTTACTCCTATGCGTGGAACAGAAGTACATCTTTTAAGGATACATATTCCAGCGGGGGAAGTGATCAGAGTGACAATATAGACAGACTGGCAGGCCGCCTGACCTATATTAATGAAGGAGAGATCTATGATCCGACATATTCAAACAATATTCAGAACAGGTATGTGAATCAGAACGCAGGCCTTACATTCAAGTATCAGAAAGATAAGATCAGGGCTCAGCTTGGAGCGTCTGTAAAACCGACAGATACACATAATGAAACCAACGGGGAAACCTATGACAATGTGGTTATAAACTGGTCTCCGGAAGCCATGCTGAGCTATGATATAAATGACAACACGATGGTGCGCTTCTTCTATTTCGGGCGCTCTTCACAGCCGTCTACCTCCCAGCTTATGCCAGTTCCGGACAATTCTGACCCCTTGAACATATCTCTTGGAAACCCGCATCTTAATCCGTATTTCAATCACAATCTCAGAGGTATGTTCGGATACACCAACAGGGAGACATTTACTTCCGTACATGCAAGGTTTGGCGGAAGCATTGTCCAGGATGCGATACTCAATGCCCAATGGTATGATAAGAATGGAACACAGTTCTCTATTCCCGTGAACGGTCCGGTTACAGGCTCGGCAGATGCCAGAGTGATGTTCAACACCCCTTTTGCAAGAAAGTCTAAGTTTTCTATATCTTCAATGACATATCTCAGGTACAACAGTTCGTCATCATACATAGGCCGTACAGGAGCCTTTGATACAGATAAGTATTATGATTCGAAAACTGCAGAATTTGACTATGATACATTTTATGAAGACTTCCGCAGCAGAGGAAGTGAAATGTTTACACATAACAAGATACACTCCATGAACTTTACCGAAAGACTGCGTTTTACTTTCCGCAGCGACCTTGTTGAACTTAATTTGGGAGGCCGCACAAGGATGTCAAAGTCATGGTATACAATATCTGCTGCAAGCCAGAAACCTACATGGAACAATCAGGTTGATTTTTCCATGAACTGGACAGTTCCTGGAGGATTCGGAATATCATCAAATCTGAATTATAACTGGTATAACGGTTATACGACCCCACAGGAGGATGAATTTGTCTGGAATGCTGAAATCTCAAAACTTCTTTTCAAGAAAAAGTTCACACTTGCCATAAAGGCATATGATATACTCAACCAAGCCAAGAACCTTCATGTTACAGATTCTTCCAACTACCACTTGGAGACACGGAACAATACACTTGGCAGGTATGTAATACTTTCACTGACATACAGATTCGGTACATTTGGAGGCCCGGGAGGAGGACGGGGGTCAATGGGATACGGTCCTCATGGTCCAAGACACTGATAGATATGGATAAAAAGAAAAAATCAAGAGCGTCAACTCTTGATTTTTTTCTTTATTGTATACTGTGAAAGGATTACGCCGACAGTGGAAATTGCTATTCCGGCA
>CALADR010000127.1 GCA_937890845.1 uncultured Bacteroidales bacterium
TCAACTTCTCTCTGCAGCATTCCGTCACAAGCCCCGAGAGATACGAGAAAATGAAACAGTTGCAGTCTCTGAGCATAATCCATACATGAGCGGATTTGAGTGCATACTTCATACAGATTAAAATCCTTTTGAAGAATATTTCTAATTATTTCGTCCGCTTCGTCAGCAGCTTGCATACCGAAATTTCTGGCAAAAAACTCCCTGACCTTTGCCATTTCTTTGTCTGAGGTCTTTCCGTCAGCCTTGATTACTGCAGCAGACAAGACCAGAAGGCTCATCAGAAAACTGTTTCTCTGACCATGATTCCAAGACTTGTCTTCTCCAAATCCGTCTGGAGAAGAAGTCTCAGACAGTTTTTCCAGCTGAGATGTAAAAAAATAACCTATTATACCTCCGAGAGGTCCGAACATGGCCCACCCGAGTGCGCCTGCAATCCATTTTCCAAATCCCATTTTTGTAATCATTTAAATCATTGGGGACAAAGTTAAGAAGTTGTGTAAAAATTTTTCACACAGATGTAAAAAATCTTTACACTCATAGTTTATATAAGAATCATAATATTTTATATTTAAAATGTTTACAAATTTTGGCACAGGAGATGTTAATAGATGGCCGGACAAATTAAAATTAAAACTACAACTATAAACTATGGGACTTAGATTCAACAGACACAGGATACTCCCTGCAGCCCTGAATATAATTGGACTTACATTCGCATTTTCAGTATTTCTTATACTTTCTGTGCAGGTTACGTACGACTTCGGGTATGACAAAGGGTATCCGGACACAGACAAGATTGTCAGACTGGAATATACTGAACCCACAAATCCGGACAAATATCAGATTCAGTTATGCAGGCCGGTAATAGAATATTTAAAACAGAATCTTCCACAGGCAGAAGCCATCTCCTGCTACAGGTATTATAAATACAATGTACAGAAATTCCGTGAATCCGGCACAGAAGACGCAGGTATAAACCTCAAGATGTCAGAGAGTGATGCAGAAATACTGAATGTTTTCCCATTCGTATTCACGCAGGGGGACACTTCAGAATTCAAGGCACCGCTGACAGCTGTAATTTCACAAAAAGGTGCTGAAAAACTCTTCGGCAAGCAGTCTCCGGTAGGAAAACAAGTACAGATAGCAGAACCTGATACTCCATCCTACAGGATAGTGGCTGTATATAATGATTTCCCGGACAACTCCAGTGCAGACAATCATATAATACTGAATATGGGAAACAGCGATATTGACAACTGGTCGGAATGGAGCTATCCTTGTTATATGAAACTTTCCACTACCGAGGGACTTCAGCCTGCAATAGACTCTTTAAAGGTTATTTTCTTCGGAGACTCATTCTACGATGGTGCTGATTTGCGTATGTCTTCCCTTCACGATGCCTATTTCTCAAAAGATATTGAAGGAGACAATATGGCCAAAGGCAACCGTCCTGTCTCCTATACATTGCTGAGCATAGCCATACTTATACTTGTCATAGCTATTTTCAACTTCATAAACTTTGCTATGGCAACCGTGCCGTTCAGTATTAAGAACATAAATACCAGAAAAGTACTAGGAGCAAGAAGGTCACAGCTCATCTGGAACCAACTTCTCGGAGCATTGGCTCTGGTTATCATATCTTTTGCAGCCAGCATCGCAGTGATGTCACTGGTTTCCACATCTACATTTGCACACTATATTTCAGGATCTATGAAAATAGGTGACAATCTTCATATTATAGCTTTCGGGCTGCTCACAGCAATACTTTCAGCATTTGTTGCCGGTATTTTTCCTGCAAGGTACAGCACATCATTCAACCCTGCAATGGTGCTAAAAGGCTCATTCTCCCTCTCATCCAGCGGCCGCCGACTCCGCACGACTCTTGTAGCATTCCAATACCTTGTCTCATTTGTCCTGATTATATCCGCACTTTTCATTACAGTCCAGATACAGTATATGAAAAAACACGATATGGGATTTGACCGTGAAAATGTATTGGAATTAATGGTTAGTCCCAAGATTGGTGCAAGCCGCGAGACTCTGAAAGAGAAACTTATGAAAAATCCTGATATATTGGATGTTACATTTGCAGGAAACAGACTGGTCTCACAAATGAAAATGGGATGGGGAAGAAACTATCAGGGGGAGAGAGTCCAGATGGACTGTCTGCCGGTAGATCCGAATTTCATCAGTTTTTTCGGTATGGAAATGGCAGAAGGAAGGGATTTTACTGAAGCTGACAATCTCAATCCCGCTGGAACATTCATTGTCAATGAAGCATTTATGAATAAATATCCTTTCCTGAGACTCGGACTTAAGTTTTCTGGTCATATGGGCGATGAGAATCCTGCCGAGATAGTAGGAAAGGTCAAAGACTTCAACTTTATGCCACTGCATTACGGCATATCTCCTCTTGTCCTTTATAATTTCGGCTCTGAACCTTGGTGGCCGCTGACCTTCGGCTATGTCAGGATAAACTCTCATAATATACAGGAGACCACCGGCTATATAAAGTCAATATGTTCTGAAATTGATCCTAATTTCGAGACAGAGGATATGTATATAAAATTTATGGATGAAACGATAGAGGATCTATACAGAAAGGAAGAAAATCTCAACAAGCTTATAACGATTGCAGGTGTCATTTCATTGATTGTCTCCATAATCGGAATATTGGGACTGGTTTATTTCGAGACCCAGTTCAGAAGAAAAGAAATAGCATTGCGCAGAGTCCACGGTGCTCAGGTAGGGGAGATACTCTCTATGATTAACCGCTATTACTTTATAATCACTGTGTGTTGCTTTGTTGTAGCCATACCTGTATCACTGATGATTATAAAGGACTGGGTATCAGGCTTCACATATCAAAGTCCTGTTCCGATTTGGATTTTCGTTGCAGCCTTTGCCCTTATAACTTCAATTACAGCGGTTACAGTGACGCTCCTGAGCAGAAAGACTGCATTAAGCAACCCGGTAAACTCAGTGAAAACAGAATAATTCAATTTACTTGACTCAAGTTTTGCAAAATAATATTTTAACATTGCCATAAAATGAATGTCAGAAATATTGTATTCAAGTCACTGTCATTGGGAATAGGCCTGGCTGCCGGTATTGTACTTATATCAAAGGTATGCTATGAAATGAGTTTTGACAGATTCTATAAAGATGCGGATAGAATCTATCATATACGGACTCTGTACAGTGCTAATGGAAAGAATCACGACTATTATAATATATCAGGAGCAATAGCTCCGGCCATCAGGCAATATGTCCCGGGAGTGGAAAGCGCTACCCGTACTACCTTTATATGGAACAGCGACAAGTTTATTGATGAAGACAAAAGAGGCATTACGGGATCGGTTATAGTGACAGACTCGTGCTTTTTCGATATATTCAGTACAGAAATACTGGCAGGAAATCCAAAGGAAGTACTTTCACAAGCCGCCAGTGCAATGGTCTCTGAATCATTTGCAGGAAAAATGGGTGGCACATCTGAAGTCATTGGAAAAACCATTGAAAACGAAGAATATCCAGGGTTTAAAATAACTATAGGGGGTGTATTCAAGGACTATCCTTACCACAGTACAGTGAAAAAAGATGTCCTGCTTTCAATGGAATCACTGCACAAGGCGAGTACCGAAAACTGGCTCGGAAACGACAGGTACAGAGGATATGTGAAACTTGCGGAAGGTACTGACCCGGATCTGCTTGCTCCTGCCATAAGGGAGATGCAGATGAAAAACCAGCCGTTGGAAGAGATGCAGAAAAATGGTGCAGACATCCGATATTATCTGACAAGCATGATCAGAGAACATATATCAGACACAAATGTCAAAAATGTGATGATAGTGCTCTCAATAGTAGCAGTACTTTTGATACTCATATCATTGCTCAACTACATTCTTATTTCTGTATCTGCGATGGTCGTGAGATCAAAGGAAATGGGAGTAAGAAAATGCTACGGGGCAGGAAGGAGTGTAATTTTCGGAATAATGGCAAAGGAAGCTGCTACAGACATTGCTGCAGCTCTTTTCGTTGCTGCAATCCTTCTGGTATCATTCAAACCCATACTTGAAGATCTTGTCGGGGTTCCCGCCGAAGCTTTGCTAGTCGTACCTACATATATTGCCGCAGGCGTCATGTTTATATCAGTCTTTATCGCCGCTGCCATAGTTCCGGGATATCTTTACTCCAAAATTCCTGTCAGCTCAGCATTCAGGAACTACAGTGAAAACAAGCGATTCTGGAAACTCGGACTCCTGTTTTTCCAGACAGGTATCTGCGCTTTCCTCCTTTCACTGATGCTGGTAATAGGTGCACAATA
>CALADR010000128.1 GCA_937890845.1 uncultured Bacteroidales bacterium
CGGGTCCGATTCTTTGCTTGCAATGCAGGATTTCAGAGCCGACGAGAAAGCAATGCAATTGCTGGAACAATTCCGTGGAAGATGCGGAAGACGTGATAAAAAAGGAATGTTCGTAATACAGACAGCACAGCCGGAACACCCTGTATATATGCAGGTCGCAGGTATTACCGATTCACTATCCGCGGAGAAACTCCTAACCGAAAGAAAAGAATTCGGTTATCCTCCCTTCTGCAGACTGATAGACATCATAATAAAAGACCGCTATGAATCAAGGATAGAAAAAATGTCCCGCATTCTCCGCACGAAATTGTCAGAAGCTGGAATCGAGACTACCGGACCTTACATATCAAGAAACGCAGTGCCTCTTCCGTCAGGAGAAGAAGCTGAAAAAAACATATCCGAAGACAGGACAATCCGTCTCTCGCTGCAGAAAGACAAAATGCTCACCTCAAATAAAGAACATATAGCCAGGATATTGGCTCAGTTCGAAAAAGAGATGAACTACAAAGGACACATATCGGTCAATGTAGATCCATCATAGCAGTACTTATCTGCGGACACTCCGCATTATCCCCGAGCCCATCTCGTCCTGGCCGGATGCTTGCACTGATATCACAAAACACTGAAATCCTGATACCAGAAGCACAAAGTAGTAAAATCGATACGGATTATCTCTGTTATAACGAAATATTTTTGTAAATTTGCCAAGATTTAGACACTCTTAACTCACATAAGATATTATGGGAAAAGTAATAGCGATAGCAAACCAGAAAGGCGGTGTAGGAAAAACCACTACAGCGATAAATCTTGCAGCGTCATTGGCTGTCCTCGAAAAAAAGGTACTCATTATAGATGCGGACCCACAGGCCAATACGACATCTGGGCTGAACTTTTCCCCAGATAATGACGAGCAAAGAACATTGTATGAAGTAATGATCGGAAAAATCGACATTACAGATACATTGATTCAGACTGAGATTGCCGATTTGCAGATGATTCCATCCCATATAAATCTTGTAGGAGCTGAAATAGAAATGCTTGAATCAGATGACAGAGAGTCCATATTGAAAAAAGCCCTTGCTCCCATCAGGGACGACTATGACTATATCATAATCGACTGCTCACCGTCTCTCGGACTTATTACAGTAAATTCACTTACTGCTGCAGACTCTGTCATAATTCCGGTGCAGCCGGAATTCTTTGCGCTGGAAGGGCTCGGAAAACTTCTGCAGACAATAAGACTGGTACAAAACGGAGTAAATCCGAATCTTGCCATAGAAGGCTTTGTCGTTACAATGTTTGACGGAAGGACAAGGGTCCATTCACAAGTTGAAGCAGAATTAAGGGAACACTTTAAGGATATGGTATTCAATACCATCATTCAGAGGAACATAAGGCTGAGTGAAGCGCCTTCGCACGGGAAGCCGATTATCCTTTATGATGTAATATGCAACGGAACAGCAAACTACCTTAATCTTGCAAAAGAATTATTAGAAAAAAACAGTTAGAATCAGAAGATGAACAAACAGCCTAGAGGACTCGGCAAAGGTCTTGGAGCTCTTTTGGGAGATAAAGATCTCAGCCAGATAAGAAAACCTGTAGAATACGTACACAAGACATTGGTAACACCGGAATTGCAGACTACATCAGGCGTAACTGCAGACATTATGCTTATTCCGGTTGATATGATTGAGCCTAATCCCTACCAGCCAAGAATTTCATTTGATTCAGAGGCTTTGGAAGGATTGGCAGAGTCAATCAAGTCTCTTGGGCTTATCCAGCCAATCACAGTACGTCGCAAAGCACAGGACCGGTATCAGATAATCAGCGGAGAAAGAAGATTCAGAGCCTGCCGCATGGCAGGACTGGAAAAAGTCCCTGCATACATCAAGGATGCGAATGACCAGGGAATGCTGGAAATGGCCATTGTCGAAAATATCCAAAGGGAAGATCTCGACCCGATA
>CALADR010000129.1 GCA_937890845.1 uncultured Bacteroidales bacterium
GATTCCCTTCCCATCTGGTCTATGAAAGGCTCGCTCAATTCTTGAACATGGCCTGATATTGACAGGAGAACCTGCTACTCCACATACAGCAGAAACCGCAGGCTTGGTATCCTTATCGGACACGGATGCACAGTTAAGAGTGCGCTGAACGAAATGACAATGATTGCAGAAGGATATTTCGCCTCCGAATGCATGCATATTATAAACGGGAAACACCATATCAGAATGCCAATAGCATACATGGTCTAAGATATACTGTACAAAGGTGTTTCGCCAAGAAGAAGAATGAAAGAACTCACTGCTGAACTTTAGATAAGGTACTATAACTATTTTAAACCAAGTTCTTTAAGTATCTCGGGAATAAGCATTGACAGTACAAATTCTTCTTCCATAAAGTGAGTTCCGTCGTATATAGCATATCTGTCACCGAAATATTTTCTGTAGGTTCTTATGCTTACTATACCGCTTTTCCTGTAATGATCTTTTGTGCCGAAAAATGCAAAAAATCTGTCCTTGCTGCCACGTGCAGGAGAATTCGCCAAAGCTTCTTTCCTAAGCCTCCTGTACTTGCGCATTGTCCTGAAAGTAAAATGGAGCGGTTGCCTGTCCCCTTCCCTAGGCTTGTAAATACGGTCCAGTAACTGAGTCACGCCAGGAACCAAGGCAAGAAACGCCAGATAACCGAAATAAAGGGGTGCATTTAATGAAGGTGAGACAAGTACGTGTGGCAAGCCTTTGCTTTTTATTGCATTCAGCGACCCGAGAGACTCTCCTGCTATTAAAGCAGGATTCAGTTCTTCTACCCATGCAGATATCTGTCTCCATGCCTCTTCAGGATCAAAACTGTAAGTCCGGACAATAACGGAGACCCTGGCCATACATCCGGAAGGGAGACAATCGTTTATATGCTCTGCCAATATGGAAGGTATCCGACTGTCACCGCCACCTCCCATTCCATGGACATAAAGGATATTTATATTACTATACATAATTTGTTACGTTTCTTCAGTTATTTTCCGTTTTCCTATAACGGAAAATCTTGTCAAAAGTACAAATTTTCCACTTTATATCATCTTGTATGGACAAAATGATTATATTTGTTAATTGCATTGGTTGGTGCAATTATGATTAATTTACTAAACCTTATAAGACATGAATTTGAACAGATTTATTCCGGCAGTTGCTGCGACTATCCTGCTTACTGCCACATCCGCTCAGGCTCAGGACAAAAAAGAAAACAACGCTCCTGAGTATCAATTCACTACAGTAAAAGAAATCCCTATTTCATCTATTAAGAACCAGTTCCGTTCAGGCACTTGCTGGAGTTATTCCGGAATCGGTTTCATTGAGTCTGAAATCATGAGGATAAAGGGCTATAAGGATGTCGACCTGTCTGAAATGTTCATCGTACGCAACTCCTACCATGACAGAGCCGTCAAATATGTAAGACTTGACGGAGACCTTCGTTTTGGTGCCGGAAGTTCATGCGAAGATGTACTTACTGTAATACAGAAATACGGAATCATTCCTGACAATATATATAAAGGCCTTAACTACGGCACCGACATGCCTGAACAGTCAGAGCTTGATGCCGTTCTTGCCGCTTATGTAAAAGCCGTGGCTTCAAATCCTAACAGGACACTTACAACAGCATGGCTTAACGGATTCGACGGCATTCTTGATGCATATATGGGAAAAATCCCTCAGGAATTTGAAGTAAACGGAGTCAAATATACCCCAGAGTCATACAGAGATTACCTAGGAATCAATGCTGAAGACTATGTTTCCATCACATCTTATACACACCATCCTTACTACAAGGAGTTCGTTCTCGAAATCGGCGACAACTGGAGATGGGATGCTTCATACAATGTTCCTTTGGATGAAATGATGGAAATAATGTACAATGCCATCAACAACGGCTATACAATCGCCTGGGGTACAGACGTAAGTGAGAAGGGCTTTACCCGTGACGGCCTTGGAATCATCGCTGAAGTTGACAAGCCTAGTGCAGGTTCTGATCAGGAGCGCTGGGTTGGAAAAGCTGCCGAGCAGAAGAACAAGACACTCACAGCTGACGATATCAAGATCACTGCAGAAATGAGGCAGGACGGATATGACAGAAAAACCACTACAGATGACCATGGAATGCAGATATACGGCCTTGCAAAAGACCAGAACGGCCATGATTTCTTCATTGTAAAGAATTCTTGGGGAGAAACCGGAAAATACAACGGTATCTGGTATGTATCTGATGCTTTTGTACGCTATAAGACAATGAACATTCTTGTACACAAGGATGCTCTTCCTAAAGACATAAAGAAGAAGCTCGGCATCAAATGAATATAATTATAAAAAGTATTCCTAACAGTATTACCTCGCTGAACCTTATCTGTGGTTCAGCGGGGATTATTTGTGCATTTAATGGAAGAATCGACATATCGTTCCTCCTGATGCTGAGTGCTGCTGTATGTGATTTTCTTGACGGCTTCTCAGCCCGAGCCCTAAAAGCATATTCCCCTATGGGAAAAGAACTGGACTCACTGGCAGATATGATAAGTTTCGGTCTTCTTCCTTCAATAATGCTTTACCGCCTGATGGTTGAGTTGGGCGGAAACTCTTTCTGGAGCTATATTCCACTGATAATTGCTGTTTTCTCTGCTTTACGACTTGCAAAGTTCAACATTGACGAGAGACAGACTGAAAACTTCATCGGTCTGGCAACTCCTGCCAGCGCAATGATATGCGGCTCCCTTGCGTACTATATACTGCACGAACCTGACAGTTATCTTACTTCATGGGCACAAGGAATTATATTCATTCCTTTACTGTCTGTAATATTGTCCGCTCTGCTTGTGAGCGAAATTCCAATGTTCTCTATGAAATCAGGAAAAAATGTCAGCAAAAGTTCTCCTGTATATAAACAGAGAGTGACATTCCTGGCTTCAATTCTTATTTCAGCATTGCTTACAATCATTTTGGGACTCAACTGGTCTATGATTGTACTGCTGTCATTTACGGCATATATCGTGCTCAATCTTTTTGCAAAACCTCTTTTCGGCCGGTAGGACGTATTCTGTCATTCCAAACAGAGTGAGGAATCTGCTTAATTATAAATCCATAGGTTCCTTGTCTTGGCTCTATTAGAGGATAATAAGGCATGAGGATAAAGAGAGTGAACCCAAAAGTCATAAGACTTTTTGAGGTCACTTCTCTT
>CALADR010000130.1 GCA_937890845.1 uncultured Bacteroidales bacterium
CATGCTACCCGTTTGTACCATATCAGTTCCAGTTGATTATGAAGGTACTCGACTCCTTCCTAACATTGGGATATGTTGATAGACAAGTGCGCGGTAATGAGCGTTCATTGCTGAATATCACATTCTCAATTGCAAAAGAAACATCAGAATGTGAGGTTGGAGAATTTGTGTCATTCGACAGATTCTTCAACGCAATGTTCCAGGGCTCTATGCAGCACTTGGGACAGAGAGCCATCGAAAATGCGCGTCGTGCAGTCGAACTTATTCAAGACGAAGAAAAACAGGCATTCTACAGACGTGTAGGGTATGTTTTGTTTATGATATGCCATCTATCAGAGGCAGATAAACAGTCATTCTCAGCAACAATAGACAATATTGTCACCCTGCTGATGAGCAAGATTGATGCATCCAAAGCAGCTATCAAAAACGATGTTTCCAAGGTTCTGGACGACCTTATCGACAAATCAGTCATCCGCAAAATCAGAACAGATTCGAGTGCTGAGATATATGATTTCTACACAGAAGAAGAGTCTGAAGTGGCTCAAATCATCAAAAACCAATCAGTAGATAGTAACACATACATTGAAGAAATCTACAAAATCATTTCGAACCATTTTGGATTTGGTGCATCGTCAAACAAAGAGACCTATGCTACCAGAAGTTTCAACGTCGGAATGAATGTAGATGGACGTTCATTTATGTCCAACAATGCTGATATAGTCGTGGATTTCCTGACAAATGCATATATTGATTCTCCTGAGCAATACGCATTTGCCAATAATCCTAATCACATAGTATTCTTCCTGAATAATCTTTTCAAGGACGATCTGGAACTCAGAAGAAACTTCTCTGACTATTGTAAAGTCCAGCGTTTTGCCAAAGAACCGGCAATCAGCGAGGAACGCCAGCGCACAAAACGCCTCTTCATAGACAGAGCTAAAGACCTATACACCAAAGAAATAGTACCAAGATTCCAACACATACTGGACAATTGCCCTGTCATCATCGGAGACAGCGTTCTGTCTGAATCTGAGCTTAGATCGGCTAAAAAACAGGAACGTTATAAGGAAATTTTCAAACGCCACATGGAGAAACTCTATGAGTTTGCCAAATTGGTTGAAGGTACTGAGTTTCCAAAAAACCAGTCCGATCTTCAGACTGCTATTCTAAGAAGTATTGATGACAGCACTTTGCTTCTCCCTTCGCTTTCTACTCCGGAAAAGAAAGTCAAGGAATACCTCGACAGAACATTGCACGAGGTGACAGTTGGTGATGTAATTAGCAATTTTGCCAAAGCACCTTACGGCTGGTCAGACTTTGCAACAATATATGTTGTCAATGAACTTGTACGCCGTCACGAATATGCATTCAACTACAACAACAATCCGAATGTAAGTCGTGAAGATACTGCACGATACATCGTGAAAGAGTCCAAAAAGTTCACCATTGAAAAAGCCCAAGCCATCCCACAGGCATTGATTAATGACTTCATTGATGCTTGGCGTGCGATTTTCAATGTTATGTCTGTCAAAGGAGGTAATGACAGCACAGAACTGCTGCGTAATTGTAAAGAAACAGATGACAGTGATCTTAGAAAACTTCATACGAATTACGATATACTCTCCCGCAAACTAAGTCAATACCCATTTGTAGGGACTATCGACGAAGCCCTCGAACTGATGGACTCTTGGTTGGCAGAGCGGGACCCTAAAAAATTCTTCGAAATCATCATAGATGCAAAGGAACAGGCTTGCAACCTCTTCGACCGTTGCAAAAATATCAACACCTTCAACAACGATCAGATTGACAATTACAAAAAGATACTGGACTTCCTGCATGAGAATAGAGACAATTTCTCATTCCTGACACCTCAGCAGCAGAACTCTGTCAACACTCTGAAGACCATCGAAAGCGAGCTTTCCCCTTGGGAGAAGATGCCTTCATACATGAAGTTGATGCGTACATTGAACGGCCAGTTAGGGGAATGCAAAGACAAACTGGTTGCTACTATCAGAGATAGTTACAATAAGGTTTTTGATGAATTGGAGAAATATGCTCAGCAGATGAATGTGAGCAGAGACAAGTTTGCAAGAAGAGACAGCACTATTTCTTTAAAAGTTAATACGAGCAACCTCTACGCTCTTCAGGCAAATGCCGATACGACCGCATTCTATCAGGCAGAGTTGAATAAAATCAACAGAGCAATTTCTGAGCCGGAGCAACCAACAAACTTACACGATGGAGAAGATACACCCTATAATAAAAAGGAGGGCACTCCCCCATCCCCTGCCCCAAGGAAAAGAAAGGTGGTCAGCCTTAACACCCATACCACCGAGCCAATCCGTACCGAGGCAGATGTAGATTTGTATCTACAGGCACTGAAGGCTGAAATTATGAGTCATCTCGGAGGTGACTCTGACATCATCATCAACTAATTATTTTATTGATAATTCCCTGCTAATCAAGGATTCAGATTAGAATATTGAAAATGGATACAACAAAAATAAAAAGATTTGCTACTGAAGCCCGCAGAGTTCTCCTTCAAGGAGTAGCTCAACGACTGACAACACTTGGATTCCAACCTGATGGCAGCACATCAGATGAGCCGGTTGCAGTTGCCGGTGGTGCCGTGTTTATGGGCGACGTGGTAAGCGAGGATTTTTATAATAAATGGAGGTCTCTACAAACAGCTGTAAATGCCAAAGGCATAAAGGTAGTTGCAGAGGAGGCTGCATACACTTGGTTCAACCGTCTTGTAGCCATCCGCATCTTGACTAAAAACAGCCTAAGGGCCCCTGTACTTGCATACGAAAGCCAGGACAGCAGACTTCCAATTTTGGTAAGTGAAGCCCGTCAAGGTCGTGCGCCTCAAATGGATGAGCAAAACCGCGCCAAATTCAATCAACTACTTGAAGATGATAGCAAGACCAATGAGCAGTTTGCTATGCTTATAGTTGCATACTGTCACACAACACCTATCATCAATAAATGTTTCGGAAACATCGCAGACTACACAGAACTTCTTCTGCCACAGAACATTTTGGCTGAAAACGGTTTCGTAAGTATGCTGAACAACAGTTCTTTCATCAGTGATGAGGACTATCTTTCTCCTGAGCTTATCGGCTGGCTATACCAGTTCTATATTTCAGAGAAGAAAGATGAGGTCTTCGCTAAGAAAGGGAAATTTGAGAGTGACGAAATTCCTGCAGCAACCCAGATTTTCACTCCGAACTGGATTGTGAAATATATGGTTCAGAATACTGTCGGTCGCATCTATTTGGACAACAATCCTTATTCTGATATCAAAGGCCAGATGATCTATCTTGTGAATCCATCTGAGCCTACAACCTCGGAAAATAAATTCCAGTTCGATGACATTCACGACCTTACTTGTGCCGACCTTGCTTGTGGTTCCGGTCATATTCTGAACGAGTGCTTTGATATCTTGTATCAGATTTATATCGAGGAGGGATATAGTCGTAGGCAGGCTATCGAAGATATATTCAAATACAATCTCTCAGGAATCGACATCGACTTGAGAGCGAAACAACTTGCCACTTTTGCCCTTCTGCTCAAGGCTTGTCAGAAAGACAGCAGTTTCATAGATGCTCACTCTATGCCTCGTGTGCTGAATATGCCTAAGCCATACGCAAAGGATAGCCTGAATCACGAGATTGAGGAATTTCTGATGGGAAATGACACCAAGGTCATTGGTGAAATTGCAGATGCCATCGAGCTGATGGATAATGCAGACTCTCTCGGAAGTATTATGAAGTTCGACATCTCTGAGCAGACACGTAATATCATCTCTGTCCGTCTCGCCGAATACGAAGAGCAAGATTTTGTGCCTGAGACGATTAAAGGACTTATTCCATATATGAGAATCATCCTTGCACTGACAGAGAAATATGCTGCATTGGTGATGAATCCGCCTTATATGGGAGGTGGAAATATGAATCCTGTCCTCAGCAACTATGTAAAGAAGAACTATGCTGAAGGGAAGGCGGATCTCTTCTCTGTATTTATGATGTTGTCGATTGACCGTTTGCAGGCCAATGGAAAATATGGTATGATAAATATGCAGAGTTGGATGTTCCTGTCATCTTTCGAGACTTTACGAAAATCAGTACTTGAAAACAATCGTATTGATTCAATGCTCCACCTTGGTCCCCGAACTTTCGATGAACTGTCAGGAGAGGTGGTGCAGAATACTGCTTTTATTGTAAGCAATTCCAGTGCTGAGAATGCCAATGGAGTGTATTACAGACTAATAGATGGTAAAAACTGCAGTAGCAAGGAAAGTCTATTCCTCAGTCATATCAATGGCAATGACGACGGTAACCGCATCTACTATCCGGGCATCTCACAGAAGAACTTTGAGAAGATTCCCGGCTGCCCGATTGGATATTGGGTAAGTGAGAAAATACGCGAAACCTTCGCCTCCAACCGCCCGTTGTCGGCGGTAGCCAGTCCCTGCGTGGGCTTGCAGACCGCCGACAACGGGCGGTTCCTCCGTCAATGGTTTGAGGTGGCTGTGTCTCGTATCGGATTTAATTATAAAGATGCCGCGTCAGCGGCCGATTCTGAAAAAAAATGGTTCCCTTATAATAAAGGGGGAGCTTTTAGACGTTGGTATGGTCTCAATGAAAATATAGTTAATTGGAAACATAATGGAGAAGAAATAAAATCTTTTGAGGGAGCTGTCATTCGTAACCCTTCTTACTATTTTAAAGAAAGTATCACGTTTCCACGTATA
>CALADR010000131.1 GCA_937890845.1 uncultured Bacteroidales bacterium
TCCTACTCTGAACCCAGTGGCCTCTGTAAAGTGGACTGGCTTGAATCTGTATGATTTTACGACCAATAAGTTCAAGCTCAATTATCTTAATACCAGGCAGGAAATTTATGTGTCCAATATAAACTGGTCTTTGTTTGACATGCGTTTCGGATTCAGAAACGAGTTCTATGACTTGAGGTCATTTCTGTCTTCTACCAATATTACAGGAGACTATAATCTTGATATGAACAGGAATGACTATATGTCACTGTTCCTTACAGCTCGCGCAGATACTTTCGATGACGGATATTTTCCTACAAAGGGATTTACAGCTGGAGTAGCTTATGACTGGACTTTTGCAGGCTTCCCTAATCGTATAAATAATTTCCATTCAGTGCATTTCGGAGCCAAGGTGGTGGTGCCGGGAGGAAAAGTCTTTGCATTTATTCCTTCTATCAATTTCAGGTTTTTGTTTGGGAAAGAGGTTCCTATTCCTTATATGAACTGTGTGGGAGGTTCAATTCCAGGAAGATATATAGATCAGCAGATTCCTTTTATCGGTCTGAATAAAATAGCGGTACGAGGTAATATACTTACAGTATTCCGTGCTGATTTCAGGTTCAGTCTGGCTCGCAATCATTATCTGACAGGTATAGTCAATTATCTGAGAGATAGCGAGGATTTCAAGGAATATGTTGATGGACCGGGCAGTTTCGGAGCCGGAGTACAATATTCATACAATACGATATTCGGGCCTGTGACTGCGGATGTACACTGGTCCAGCATCACAAGGAAGCCAGGATTTTATATTGGTATAGGTTATTATTTCTGATAAAAGGAGGGGGAGTTGCGTGTTGAATGATGAAACTGCTGGAAGCTGTCGGGATAATAAGTGTCAGGTCGTCGGGATTCCGGGATATGAAAAGGTGATTGGAAGATTGCGTTATCTTTGTTCACGACGAGAATACTGCAGTTCCGATATACTCAAGAAAGCTGAAGACGGCATATTGAAGTATCATTGTGACAGGGAATGCGCTTCCCGTGGAGCTTCTGTCATACTGGCGTCTCTGATTGAAGATAAATATGTGGATGATTTAAGGTATGCATCTGCTTTTGCCCGTGAGAAATCTGCAATTGCAGGATGGGGAGCTGTAAAGATACGTTACTCCTTGTCTCTTAAAGGTATTGACAGTGATATTATAGGACAGGCTTTGGATGAGATAGATATCTGTGCAGCAGATTCAAGGCTTGTAAAGCTTATCGCGCGCAAGTCGGAATCACTGGAAAACGATCCGCAGCGCAGGTTGAAGCTTATTCGTTTCGGTATGGGACGCGGCTACAGTTATGACATGGTTCTTAAAGCAATAGCGTCCCTAAAGGAACCTGAACGTTGATGGTCGTCATATAGCGTGATAAATTCAAACACGCATAAAACTGTCCAATACAGTCAAATCAACTATTCATACGGAGGAAATAAAAAAACGAGGCTGGCTCATGCTTTGAGTCGCCTCGTCTTTTTCATGTATTTAACTGTTAAGCTCCGAAGTTATCGTAGAGAATGTTCTCTGGCGGTACACCGAGGCTGTCAAGCAGATTTACTACTGAAGATGACATCATTGGAGGTCCGCACATCAGGTAGAGGCAATCCTCCGGATTTTCATGCTGCTTCAGGTAAGTCTCGAAAAGCACGTTGTGGACGAATCCTGCTGTGTAGGCAATGTGCTTTGCATCTGCCTCCGGATCCGGTCTGTCCAGAGCAAGGTGGAACTTGAAGTTCGGGAACTCCTGCTCTATTTCGTGGTAATCTTCGAGATAGAATGCTTCCTTGAGGCTTCTTGCGCCGTAGAAGAAGTTTACCTTTCTTGTAGTCTTCTCTGTCTTGAACAGATGCATGATGTGGCTTCTCATTGGGGCCATACCTGCACCACCACCGATGAAGATAAGTTCCTGATCTGCAGGAAGGTTGTCCGGCAGGAAGAATTCACCGTAAGGACCTGAGATAGTTACCTTGTCACCAGGCTTGAGCGAGTAGATGTATGAAGAACATACTCCCGGATTGACATCAATGAACTTTCTTGTAGCTCTGTCGATAGGAGGAGTTGCGATACGTACGTTCAGTTTGATGATATCGCCCTCTGCAGGGTAGCAGGCCATTGAGTAGGCGCGGAGAGTTGGGGTAGGGTTAACCATTTTGAGGTTGAATACACCCATCTTCTCCCAGTCTTCCCTGTATTCAGGATCTACATCAATATCCTTGTAGTCAACTGTGATTGCAGGAACATCCACCTGGATATAACCGCCGGAACGGAAATGAAGGTGCTCTCCCTCAGGAAGTTTGACAACAAATTCCTTGATAAATGTGGCAACGTTGTGGTTTGAAACCACTTCGCACTCCCATTTCTTTACGCTGAGTGCAGACTCTGCCACTTCGATCTTCATATCCTCTTTTACCTTTACCTGGCATCCGAGTCTCCAGTTGTCGTTAATCTGCTTTCTGTTGAAGAAACCTACTTCAGTAGGCAGGATAGTTCCGCCGCCTTCCATAACACGGCATTTGCACTGTCCGCAGCTTCCTTTACCTCCGCAGGCAGATGAAAGGAAGATCTTCTGCTCAGCGAGGGTTGCCAGAAGTGATGAACCAGGTGTGACCTCGATTACTTTTTTGCCGCCGTTGATGTCGATCTTTACTTTTCCGGAAGGAGTAAGTTTGATCTTGATGAACAGGAGCAGGGCCACTAGAATGAGGGTAACAACTGTAATGGTTATTACCGCAGCTATTATTGTTGATGTTAAATTCATCTATTGACCTCCCAGATTAAAGTTGAATACCCATGAATGTCATGAACGCGATGGCCATGAGACCCACTGTGATGAATGTTATACCGAGGCCACGGAGCGGAGCAGGTACGTGAGAGTATGAAAGTTTCTCCCTGATGGCAGCAAGAGCCACGATGGCGAGGAACCAGCCGATACCTGAACCGAGTGCGTAAACCATGGATTCACCTACATTTACGAAATCTTTTTCCTGCATGAAAAGTGAGCCTCCGAGGATGGCACAGTTCACTGCGATAAGTGGAAGGAAGATTCCCAGCTGTGAATACAGCGCAGGGGTGAATTTCTCCACGACCATCTCTACTATCTGTACGATGGCAGCGATTACTGCGATGAAGACGATGAAGCTAAGGAAGCTAAGGTCTACATCGGGAAGTCCTGCCCAAGCGAGTGCTCCCGGTTTGAGGACGAACTCGTTAAGGAGATAGTTGATAGGAAGTGTGACGAAGAGTACAGCGATAACAGCAACACCCAAACCGGTAGCTGTCTTCACGTTCTTTGATACCGCCAGGTATGAACACATACCGAGGAAGTAGGCGAATATCATATTGTCAACGAAAATTGACTTTACGAATAAGCTTAAATATTCCATTTCGATTTGAGTTTGATGTTATTTTTCCTGAAGGTCTTTCTGTATGCTCCTCTGGATCCAGATGATGATACCGAGAAGTATCAGTGCCATTGGAGGGAGGATGATAAGACCGTTGTTCATATAGCCGGCTTCATAGAAGCACTCAGGGATGATCCTCATACCGAAGAGTGTTCCGGAACCGAGAAGCTCGCGGAAGAATGCCACGATAATCAGTATAAGTCCGTATCCTGCACCGTTGGCAAGACCGTCAACAAGTGACGGAAGAGGCTTGTTTCCTAGGGCAAATGCTTCTATACGTCCCATCACGATACAGTTGGTGATGATAAGTCCCACATATACAGACAATGTCTTGCTGATACTGTATGAGAATGCTTTCAGGAACTGGTCCACAAGGATTACCATCAGAGCCACTACTACGAGCTGTACGATGATACGGATTCGGTTAGGAATGGAATTTCTCATCATAGAGACTACGAAACTTGAAAGTCCGGTCACTATGGTTACTGAGAGTGCCATCACGAACGCTCCTTTCAGCTGTACGGTTACAGCGAGTGAGGAGCAGATACCCAATACCAGGACAGTCACAGGGTTGCCCTTGAATATCGGTTTCAGCAACAATTCTTTGTAATTGATATCTGCCATAAATTAGTCCTCCACTTCAGTTACATCTGTGCTTTCAACAACTGTGTCAGCAGCAGCGGCTTTTGCAGCTGAAGCCAGATAAGGTTCATAATATCTTGCCCAGAGGTTGATGCTC
>CALADR010000132.1 GCA_937890845.1 uncultured Bacteroidales bacterium
ACTAGCCTTTTATTTTTAGGGTTCATAGGTAGAATCGCGGAGACGCTTACAGAAACCATTATTATATGGTAGATGGCAAAAAGAAAAGGCGCTCAAAATGAACGCCTTACTAATTAAATATGATAGATGTTTATGGTTTATAATACTACCTTATTTCCACACAGTTATATAAACAGTCTGATGCTCAATTTGATACAGCTAATTGAATCATATTTGAGCCATTAAATTTTACGTTTCTATCCATTTGGAAATATGAACGGTTCTGATTTTCTTATAAGTTTCAATTTTTTCATCACTTTCCTGATTTAGATGTGATTTTATTAGAGTTTAATATTTAATAACACAGATGCGAATGAATTTATCTCTAATATGCATCTATATTTTGCAAAATTAGGTAATTATCAATTATTTCGCATAATATGTATCGAAAATATTTCTCAATATCTCATCTGTGTTTATTTAGTCGCCAATTATTTCAGCAAGGAGAAAAAGGTATTCACATATATACAGGTTTTCAGATTCTCAGAAAGATGTACGTTATGTTGATCCTGCATATGGTAGAAATTTATGCTACATGATTTTTCAGCAAAGGAATAAAGAACTTACTTTCTGCTTAGGGATGAAGTTTATAAATAAGTTTATCAATTCATATATACATATATGAGTTCTATTAAACTTGTAAACTCAATGGCTTATCCTGTTGTATGGCTGAATCAGTCAAGTAAGTTTAGTTTAAGATACATGTATATATACATGGGTAAATCTAAACTTTAAACTTGTAGAAAGCCCTCCATCAGTCAGAATGCTGTTCTGGTTGATGGAGGGCTATATTGGTCTTTTTCTCCTTGCTGAAATTGTATTTCTGTTTATAGTTACAACTGTTGTAATAGATGGCTGGTCTTTGCCCAATAGTAATAGGCTTCAGGAGAAGTCCTTTTCAGCTTATTCAGTCGCGAAGGAAGTGTGGGTGCTATATCCAGGGAGCCTATGGTGGCAGGATTACCGTCGTATTTTTCTATTATTGTGTTGCCCGTCTCTATCATTGTGGCGATATAGGCTGCGCGTGCTGCGTCTCTAATCGCATCGTCAATGAAATAACCGCCATTGAACATGAAGGATTTGATCCTTTGTATACCACGTTGTAGTGCATCAAATTGTCCGTTTCCTTCACTTCCCCTTGTTGCCAGACACAGCGAAGTCTGTCTGATATCATCGAAAATGAGTTTTGGATTGTTTGGCAAATGCCTGTATGAGAGTTCAACTTCTGCAATTTGTACAAACGATTTTGTCGTTGTTTCAAGGACCTCTGTCTTCTCGAACAGTCTGGCTATATCATATAGCTGTTTGATGATCTCCATGCTGGCATCCTTACCATTTTTGATATATGGAATACCTGTTGTATTGGGTGCATACGCCGTAAGCTTGTCTCCGAGAATATCTCCAATGGATGGTACTTTTACATAATTCAGTTCACCTTCTGTCTTTATAAAACGGCTTTCTACAGGTAAAGTCACGACTTCGTTGTAGTGACAGTCTTCATTTAGAACGTCCAGCAGGATGGTTTCTTTTCGGTCTATGCCATCAAGGAAAGCCACTTGATAAAAGAATTTGGAATGCGATTTTGGTATGTCTGTTCCACGCTGAATTCTTTCTATCGGCTTATAGTCAATAAAGCCATAGTCTTTGTATGATTGCAGATACTCTTCTATTTCAGTACCTGGAGGACATATTATATCAATATCTATAGACAGCCTGTGTCTTTGTTCTTTTAAAAGAAGCATCAGACTGCTTCCACCTTTGAAATGAAATGGGCAACCTGAAGCCGCCAACATGTCCAGCAATGAAAAGGCATGGATGACCTTTTCAATGATATTTTTGTCCGGATAGTTTAGCTCCTTGGATTTTTCTTCAATCCATCTTGCTGTAAAGCATTCTTTATTTATCATATTTTTGTGATTGTTCTATTAATGAATAAGTACTATCGTATGCTCCTCTACGTTTTGCATATCGGAGCATTTTGGGAGTATTGACTGTGTACAAATCAAAGGCGGTCTGATACATATAAGTGATTTCCGTGCCCTGCATATAATCAAAGTCTTCGTCTTTCTGTATATCTACGAGTAGCTTTTCGATGGTAGGAGTAACCATCCCATCAACCTTATTTACTGGAGATTCAGTGACAAATATCTTTACAATGATGCATGGTTCATGCATGTTTACGTAGTCGTACATGAACTTTGCTGTCGGTTGCTTATAAACGGGCATGTCTGAATCCTTCAACAGAGAAAAAACAGAATCTACAGCATCCCGGTTGGTCTCGACATAAATAGCATGGTTCACAGAGACGTGATGTTGTAGTGTGGTGAAGATGCTGCCATCGTAGATGCAGAAATCGGTGAATGGCAATTTCTCTTTCAATCCGACATATAGTTTTCTAAGTGTTTCTGTTGGAGCAAATGAGAATACCTGTTTATCTGTAAGCATGTATTCACCGTTTCCTGTACGGGCAATCTTGTTTTCTTTGGCCAAGGTACATAGATACTGGCGGGCGGTATTAGCCTTTATCCCCAATCCTGATACTAATTGAGGAACTTCAATCCGTCCGTAATTACGAGCATAATCCAATATGCTCTGTTTAATACTATGTCTCTCGTCAATACTCATTGTAGTGCAAAGATAATATAAAGTCGGCAATAAATCAACTTTATTGCCGACTTTATATATAGGTTCTGAGCAATTAATCATTCTTTAGTGTGTTTTTCTATATTAATGTAACACCATTATGAATTCATCACATTATGGAATATATGAGGTATTTTTCTTGTGTTGTAAAAGCATAGTATTAAAAGTATCCCGCAAATGACTAAGAAATTAAGTAGAATCTCTTATAAACGAAACTACATCTATCTGCTTGACTGTTTCCTAATATGAAGAGGTAAATATTTCTCGATCAACAATCTGAAATCACACCATAAAACATTGTCTTACCATTTACGTTTACTCTTTGTAAAATGATTCCATTGTTCTGCTAATATAATATAAAGTCGGCAATAAAACCGATTTATTGCCGACTTTATATTATCAAATTCTTTTATCCGAGCTGTTAACTACTTTATGAGAATATTTACATGGTTGTGCATTGTCTGTCGGTGCTTCAGTAAGGAGAAAATGTAGTTCCCATTTTCTTTCTTATATGATATTTCTATTCGCAATGAATTGTTCGTCAGTCTTTTTATAAACCTGTTCAGGTCTGTAACCAAAGTTTAAAATACATGTATATATACATGGGTAAATCTAAACTTTAAACTTGCAGTAAGCCAGAGTAGGACAGAAGTCCGCTCTTTGACTGATAGGCATTGCCTTTCTTTTTCTCCTTGCTGATTTTGTACCTTTTCATCACTCACATGAGTGGCATCAGCCTTGTTGAGCTCCACCTCAGGCTTCTATCCTCTTGAATAGCTTCCGTGTTCAGACCTTTTGATGCAAAGTGCGGAGTTCCGTATATCTCTTGCTATGCCATACTAAGTTCATAGTGAAGTTTGGGAGTTATCGCTTTTACCATGTCCGGATTACTTGCCATGGATCTGTGAAACATGTCGAGTCTGAATATGAGAACAGCATCCTTTACCATGACCAGGCACAAGAATATCAGGCCATTCCCTTCACTTCTCATTTTGGACGAAGCCGTGACACTTACTTTTTCCTGTTGCAAAGTTAGTGCAAGCCGCATACTGCAAGTACCAGAACCTTATTCCCTGAATTTTTTCAAAAACTTTTCCAGCTGCAGCTTTTCGGAAAACTTTTCCTGCCTGACGGTGAAATAATTCGGTAATTACTTGCCTGATTGCTATCCTTGCCAACTTTGATGGCAACGTAAAAAATAAATGTTTCACTTCTAAAATTTCAATGTTATGAAGAAAATGGAAAATTCTTTCGTAGTTTCTGGTTTTGTAGGTAAGGATGCAAGCATCCATCAGTTCTCAACCGCAAGCGTTGCACGTTTCCCTTTGGCAATCAGCCGCACTGAGAAATCAGGCGAGGAAACAACCCGCACTTCCGCTTTCATAAACGTCGAGGCATGGCGCAAGAATGAGAATACTACATCCTTTGACCGCCTTGTCAAAGGAGCACTCCTCACGGTTGAAGGCTATTTCAAGCCGGAGGAGTGGCAGGATGCCGACGGTGTCAAGCGCAACAGAGTGGCATTTGTAGCCACCAGGTTCTATGAAGCTGTTGAAAAGGAGGAAACTCCAGCAGCTCAGGAGAAGAACTCCAAGAAGGGCAAGTAAATCCTTTCTTCTCTCCAATAGAGCGGCCTTCGGGTCGCTTTTTTTATGCTTATACTTCTCTTTGCCGAGATTCGTTCCTCATACACCGACTTCGGGGAACTGGCATAAATTCCGTTGCGAAGGTAATTGTCCGGTCTTGTCATCAGCAAGGTCAGGGCTTCGCTTTGCCGCAAAATCTCCACACCTGCGGGTAGTATTTTGGTGCAAAAC
>CALADR010000133.1 GCA_937890845.1 uncultured Bacteroidales bacterium
GCATAAATGTAAACGGACGTACAATATATATTACCACTCTCCATACATGGCCCCAGTCATATGCCTACGGCGTACCTGCGTCAGACAGAGAGGCCAGCACTGCTGCCCACGGAGGCGATTACTACAGAGAGTTCGAAATGAATTATGTAATATCAAAAACAAAAAACAACCCCGAATATTCCGGCAACAGTGACTGGATTTTCGCGGGAGATTTCAACTCCCGTTCAAGGCTCGACAACTGGTTCTATAAATATGATGAATCCTCAACGGCTCTTATAACACAAGATGTAATTCTTGAAAAAACAGATTATATAGATGTAATTGAAAACCATTACAAAGGCCATTTCATAACATCGACACAAGGAAGAGCCCGTATCGACTATGTCTATTTGACTCCATCGATGAACAGTTGTGTCAAAAACGTCTATACACTTATGGATGAATGGCTTTGCGGAGAAAAAGCCGGCACAACAGGTTTCTACAATCCATCTGACCACAGACCTATTCTAGTAGATTTTCAATTCTAAATGTATCCCCATTTATTCACTATTAACACTATTATGAGACAAATCCTATTGACACTAACCTGCTCGATCAGGTTTTTTGCCCTATTGGCAACAGCAGGCTTTGTCGGAATTTTGGGAACATCATGCAACAAAGACGACCCAAATGCCGAACGAAGCGAATTCATCAAGGTTTATGACTCACTCGAAGAAGGTGAAGAACCTGGCACATTTTTCTGCGTTGGAGTAAGAGAAGGAACTTACCCTCTCATTCTTGAAACGAACATTCCTGTCGAAAAACTCATGTTCGAATGGCAGGACGGAGACGAAACCCCATGGGGAAAGGTCGCCGGAGTGGAATCTCTCGGAAAAGAAGGACTGTACTCCGTCAACCTGACTGTCAAAGCAAGAAGCACTTATGCATACTACACTCGCAGGACCGGAACTCTTATGATATCATGCCCGGAACTTGACTACGGAAGTTTCGTGACTGTAGCACAGGGATCAATCGCACGCTTTTCAAACAATTGCTCCAACTTCAAATATGGAGTTACCAATCCTCTGTTCATGGAAAGCGACAGGATTTATTCAGAGTGGTCAACAGCACAAAAGGAATATTTTCTGACAGAACCATTCAAAGGAGGTGATATTTCATATGTCTATGGAAGAAACACAAACCTCAGACTGGGAGATGCAGAAGGACATGGAGGATGTATTGTCACTCCATTTACAGATGAACTCCGTGCAGACTCACTTCTGATGGTATCTTTCAGAGCGGCAGCATATGCTGATGCAAAAGTGAGTGACAAAAACAAAATCACAGTTGAAATTCTTGGAGGAGGAATATTCAGAGATACACCAGAAGCCGGAGCTACTAAAATGGAGTTGACTGTTCCACATTTCAACATCAACTCACCGGATTTTCCTGATGACATGTGGAATGATGCGGAGTTCATGGTTTTCGTGCAGAGTTCGGAACAAAATCCCATTACAGCCAATACACAAATACGCATAACATCAGGAAGTCTTTCCGAACAGGCTGACACAGGATGCCGTGTATTTGTATCCAATGTCTATATCCGCAGACTCGTAAAAGATGTCGATGAGGATTACTTCACAGAAAACGGAGGAAGCGGCGTTGACCGCATACTTGGCCTTAGTTCATCGGATGACCCGGAAGACAGCATAGAATGAATCAAACAACAGACTGACAATGAAGACTAGCCCAAAAAATATAAATGCAGTATCAGCAATCCTGATATCTATACTACTGTCAGGAATGCTGTCAATAATAATGCCGGCACATGTGCAAGCACAGACCCAGCATACTATAACCGGAATAATTACTGATCCGGAAGGAGTTCCGATGGCAGGAGCGACCGTAATGATTGAAGGCACCAAGACAGGTACCCAGGCTGATGACAGCGGAAGATATTCCCTGAAAGCGAAAACAGGAGATATAATCCAAGTGCTATACATAGGATACATCACGCAAAGCGCAAAGGTAGGAAGCAAACAGGTAATCAACTTCACACTATATGAAGATTCCAACATCCTTGATGATGTGGTGGTCATAGGTTATGGAGCCGTAAAGAAAAAGGACCTTACAGGTTCAGTTACCAATGTTCAGATGAACGACCTCAAGAGCGCACCGCAGTTTTCAGTTGACAATGCACTGCAGGGACGTATTGCCGGAGCTGACATCATGTCAACAACAGGAGAACCCGGAGCTACCACAACTATCCGTATCCGAGGCTCCCGCTCAATCACTGCATCAAACGAACCGCTTATCGTAGTAGATGGAATCATGGATGCCATTCACGACCTGAACGACCTGAACTCGGACGATATAGCATCCATCTCGGTACTGAAGGACGCTTCATCGACTGCAATCTACGGCTCCAGAGGAGCAAATGGTGTAATCATAGTTACGACAAAGGCCGGATCAGGAAACAAAGGCAAGACTAATGTAACCTTCAAGGCTGACGTAGGATTTTCACAGCTTCCAAGGAGTCTTGATATAATGAATGCAGCAGAGTTTGCAATGTACAGGAACGACCTTGCGGCTTTCGGTTCAGACGCAAACAACCCTGATGCCGCAGGATGGGACAAGAATCGATATACTCCGATCCTCTGTCCAAAAAAGGAACAGACTGGATTAAAGAAGTAACCAGGACAGCATTGTATCAGAACTATGCTCTTACTGTTTCCGGTGCCGGAGACAAAGGAAACTACTATACATCATTCTCATTCAATGATGCTGACGGTATTATCAAGGACTCCGGCCAGCAAAGATTCACAGGACGCGTGAAGTTCGAGAGACAGCTGTTCAAATGGCTGAAAGCTTCCTACAGCGGTTCATACACCTGGAGACGCAATGACCAGGCAAAGGCATCTATCGGTGGTACCGCATGGTATAACGCCGCACAGTACCTCAACCCGTTCATCAAGCCGACAGACTCTTTCAACCCGCTGTACAACGGAGGACAGAAGATCAACAACCCTATAGCCCTCATCAACAGCAACACGCATTATCTGACACGCCACTCAAGCAACCATTCATTTGTCGTTGACATAACTCCGGTAAAGAACTTCCTGATAAAGAGTACATTGTCGTACTACCTTTATCAAAGGCATACCTACCGCTACTACCCGGGAACCCTTCCTGCAAAAGCGGAGAACGAAGGAGGAGAGGCATACAGGGCCGAATGGGACGAGCACTCCATATCTTCAGAAACTACAGCAAGCTACAGATTTGAAAAGAACGGACATACATTGATTCCTCTTGCCGGTTTTTCCGCATACACATTCTCTTCACATGACTTCTCATTGTCAGGAAAAGGATATACCGATGATGCCGTCAAGTGGAACAATATGAATGCGGTTCTTGACAAGGAGACATACAACGCCTCCACATCCTATTCGAAGAAAACCAAAATGTCCGTATTCGCCAGACTTGACTACAACTGGAAGTCACGCTATTACATCACAGGTACAGTACGTGCCGATGGCGCATCCAACTTTGCAATGAACAACAAATGGGCATTCTTCCCGTCAGCAGCATTGAGATGGAATATATCAAACGAGCCGTTCATGGAGGATGTAAAATGGATAGAAAACCTGTCACTAAGGGCCAGCTACGGAATAACAGGAAATGATGCTATCGGAGCATTCCGTTCCCTTGCCGTCAATTCTACTACAACAGGCGGATATCCTTTTGAAGGTTCTCAGCCAGTGGCAACTTACCGAAGCAGACTGGCTTCCCCTGACTTGAAATGGGAAAAGACCACATTGTACAATCTGGCTCTAGACTGGTCTATGTTCAAGAACAGGCTCAATATTACAGCTGAGGTATATTACTCAAAAACCAAAGACCTGCTCCTGAATATACAGGTTCCTACGAATACAGGTTACTCTACATATCTGGCCAACAGAGGAAAGACGTCAAACAAAGGTATCGAGCTTTCTATCGAAAGCATGAACATAGTAAAGAAAAACTTCCAGTGGTCAACAGCATTCACAATTTCCCACAATGAGCAGAAAGTACTTGACATCGGTCAGGACGACTTTGTTACAGCTTACTCATCTCCGGGAAACAACTCATACATGATGTACGGCTATGTAAACGGATACCCTCTAAACTCATTGTGGGGATTCAAATATGGAGGTACATGGAAAAACAACGAAGAAGTCGAGCGTAATAAAGTTACAAAGACCTATGCTTCCACTTCATCCACGCTAGGAGGTCCACGTTACTATGATATAAACCACGATGGAACTCTGGATCAGAAAGACCTTGTATATCAAGGAAATTCAGACCCTATTTTATATGGAGGACTGCAGAATAACTTCTATTACAAGGGATTCAAGCTGGGTATTTTCTTCAACTATTCCCTTGGAGGAAAAATCTACAACTACTCAGAGTTCTATATGGCTGGTTCAATATTCTCAAACCAGTACCGCTACATGCTTGACGCATGGCATCCTACCAGAAATCCGGAATCTGATATTCCGCGCGCTGGAGGAAAGACTGACGCAGCACTTGCCAGCGACTTCATGATTCACGATGCATCCTATATCCGTCTTAAAAACGTAAGTCTGAGCTACACACTGGACCTTCACAAGCGCAGATGTCCGCTCAAAGACATAACATTCACAGTATCCGGAGAAAACCTCTATCTGTGGAAGAAATACAACGGATTTGACCCGGATGTAAACTCATCAGGAACGTCATCAACTTTGCGCCGTCTGGATATCGGTACATATCCAAAGGCACGCACTATAATGTTCAGCATTCAGGTAAGATACTAATTGGATAGACAAATATGAAAATGAAACGATTGATATACTTTTTGACTGCCGCAGCATTATTGCTGCCATTCTCATCCTGTTCGCTGGAAGAGGATACTTCAGCAATCTCTACTCCTGAAAACTTCTTCAGGAATAAGGCTGAATGCCAGTCTGTAATAAACAGCTGCTATATTCCTATTAAATCCATCTACAACTACACATATTTCCTGGCTGTTGAAACAGTATCAGACATGATTTACTGTCCTTCCGGAACGCGCGATGCTCAGCTGGATATATCTCCTGCAATTCCCCGCTTCGGCCAGACTATGTG
>CALADR010000134.1 GCA_937890845.1 uncultured Bacteroidales bacterium
TCTGTACCCTGGTACTCTGTAGTAATGAGAGTGGGCAACCAGGTTCATTATGTCTTCCTCAAGGTTGTTTGCAGAGCATGATACGATCTGAATCTTGTCCTGGCGGATCATCTCAGCGAGAGAGAGTCCGAGTTCGGCAGTACTCATAGCTCCTGCCATGGCCAGCATCATCTTGCCGCCTTTTTTCATGTGCTCGTCATAAGCTTTGGCTGCATCTACGAGAGAAGCAGAGTTGAAATGACGATAATGATGTGTAATGAATTGTGAAATAGGTCCTTTTTCCATTTTCAAACCATCAGTTTTATTGTTTTGTAGAAATAAATGACTGAAATTTGAGTTTGTCAAACTTCAAAGCGCGAAATTAGCGAATTTTTCCCTATTTTTGCAACCGTTTTGCATTTTATTTAAGGAAATCGCTGATTATGCTTGAAAAAACGACTGTGGAAATACTGGAGCGGATCAGAACTCCGTTTTACTTCTATGATATGGAACTGCTTGCAGCTACCGTAGATAGAATAGTATCGTTGTCTTCCAAGTATGATATCAATGTTCATTATGCGGTAAAGGCCAATGTGGACAGGAGAATAATGGAATATATATCCTCACGTGGCCTGGGTGCTGATTGTGTAAGCGGAAATGAAGTCCTTTATGCCATTGAATGCGGTTTCAGACCTGATGATACGGTTTTTGCAGGTGTAGGAAAGAGTGACAGGGAAATATATTCAGCATTGAAAGCCGGAATATCGTCATTTAACTGCGAGTCGCTGCAGGAGATGTATGTAATTGATGCAATGGCGGGGGCTTTAGGTCTTAAGGCTAATGTTTCTGCAAGGATAAATCCTAATATAGATGCCCATACTCACAAATATGTGACGACAGGTCTTTCGGAGAACAAGTTCGGAATATCTTCCCACGAGTTCAATGATTTGACGGAGATGATAGGGCGTTGCAGTAATATTAATTTTACGGGGCTTCATTTTCATATAGGGTCGCAGATTACAGAAGTAACCGATGTATTCAGTCTGGAAGCAAAAAGAGTGAATGAGATAGTCACTTATTTTGAGAATACTGGACTTGAAATAAAAAATGTGGATTTTGGTGGAGGATTGGGAGTTGATTATGAGGAACCGGATGAAAACGGAATACCGGACTTTGACAGTTGGCTCAAGGCTATTGCGTCCAATTATCAGAGGCGTCCCGGACAGAGTTTGCATATTGAGCCTGGCAGAGCTGTTGTAGCACAATGCGGAACACTTGTTTCCAGAGTTCTGTTTGTCAAAATCGGAGAAACAAAGACTTTCCTTATATTGGATGCCGGGATGAATGATTTGATACGTCCGGCATTATACGGCTCATATCATAAGATAGAGAATCTTTCAGCCAGCCTCAGGCCGTCATTCCCGGAGGGGCAGGTCTATGATGTGGTCGGACCTGTATGTGAATCAAGTGACGTTTGGGGGCAGGGCAGAATGCTGCCGTTCAGTGTAAGGGGGGATATTATGGCTGTCAGGAGTGCTGGTGCTTACGGGCAGGTAATGGCAAGCAGGTATAATTTGAGGGATTTTGCTCCGGCAGTTTATTCAGATGATCTGGAAAGTGCTCAGGAAGTGATTGATTATTTCGATCCTGCAAACAAGTGATATTGTAAAATCAGAAAATTATAATAATATGTTTGAAAATTTAGTTGACAGGCTTGAACGCTCGTTCAAGATGCTTAAAGAAGAGGGAAAGA
>CALADR010000135.1 GCA_937890845.1 uncultured Bacteroidales bacterium
AGGAATAATTACACGTGAGCAGGGCCGGTATGAGGAGTAGCGATATTTTGTGTAAAGCTGTCATTATAAATGAATTAATTATTCGTTTATTATATGCAACCGGATATGGAAGGAGTATGAAACCACAATTGTTTTCACTCCCGCATCCGGATATTTGGTCCGGTAGTGCTGAGTCAGGTCTTTATACACAAAGACAGTGTCTGGAGACGGGCCGGCACTTTTGGTTTTGTCTGCATATCCGAAAAATATATCGAATGAAGAAAAGTCTGTCTCGTTTCCGTCTTCATCAAGAAATGACCATTCGCTGCCGCCGATCACCCTGCCATCCGGAGGGAGAAGCTTGTAAGACTCCGGCATTTCTTCCGGCTTACTGCTTGATTGTTTTATGGAATACGGACCGAATACATTGCAGTCATCCTGAATGCCGATCCATTTCATACAGCCCTCACTGTGGTAATATGTGTAGCGATAATCTGCGGGAAAAATGGGGTTTGATGTCAATTCGTTTTCTATCAATTTATTATTATCTGCTTCCACGGCATATCTGTATCGTGGCATAGGAATGTTTTCATAGTATTTTTCGGGGATAAGGTGCAATGGCAGGCCGTCAGAATCTTTTTTATCTTTGGAAATTATTCCAAGCAAATCTCTTTCTGTCCATGAAGGGTCTCTCATGGAATAATCAAGATAGGTGGTTTCACTTACCTTTATCTTGTATTCATATCCTTCTTCATACTCGAATCCGGCAATGTGGCCGTAAGTGTTCCATCTGTCTGCCTGGCCTTTTTTGACAGCATACACTTCTGATACATAATTATATCCGTCAAGCACACCAGGTACTTTCTTTGAGGCTACGGTCAGTATGACTTCCCTGTAGTCTGTTATTTTTCTTCCTTCATTATCCTCATTGGTGCAGCCTGTAAGGCAGAATGTACAAAGTACGGCTGCGAATATTCCCATCACTCCTTTTGCCATGTCACTGTTATCTTAAAAGCTGTTTGAAAATTATTCAAAAATTCTTTTGACGCTCTTCCACCATGCAAAATTATGTAAATCCAAGCACATTTCCTACCCCCCCCGAAAAACTTATAATATGTTGTAAGTTAATTATATATGTAAGACTTTCTGGTTTGACTTGACTCTGGTATGGTACGTAGAAACTCCCTCTGTGGTGTGGAATTCCGGAGTGGCTTCTGTATTGCTCCGTAACGATAATTTTTATCCTGAAAAATGGGGGATTTCTCGGATGAACTTAAGAAAAGGCAGCATCCATCCGGAAAGGAAAATGGGGAGTTTTGCGGACAAGACATGGAATAATAGCATGCAAAGTCTATTCGGTACCGGAAAGCCCCTCCTGCGGTACCAACCGGATTGAAATATGCAGTTGGTACGGAGAAGGGGGCTCTGCGGTACAAACCGGCTAAAGGAACATCAATATTGTCCTTTAGCCGGTTTGCCGGGACTTGCGTGATTCAGACTTTTCCTGTTTACTTGATGTAAGTCTTCAGGGCATCGATATAGTCCTCAAAGGCCTTGAGACCCGTCGCGGTGATGCGGCAGACTGTGTGCGGCTTCCTGCCTTTGAATCCCTTTTCTACGGAGATGTATCCTGCATTTGCCAGCTTGTCGATCTGGACACTCAGGTTGCCGGCTGTAGCTTCTGTCGTTTCACGCAGATATGTGAAATCTGCGGAATCTACATTTACGAGCAGGGACATCACTGCAAGACGCAGTTCCGAGTGAAGCAAAGGGTCCAGTTTTTTAAACTTAATATCCATTTCAAAACTATTTACAGCACTTTGGTAAATCAGCCTTTCTGTTCATTGCCATGCCTGGTATAATCAGATTCAACACAGAAGCGGCTGCCATGAAAATAGAGGAATCATAGTTCCCTGCAAGCAGCATTGCTGACGGGCAACCTGTGCCAATGTCTTTCCGAGAAAAGTGTTTCCGCTCTTCAGGCTGAAGTCTTTGATGAAAACAGCCTGGAGAAGACATCCGACTACCGGAATGCCGAACCAGAGGTAATTCCAGCTTTGGTTGTCTGTCTGTTTCAGCATAATCCATACTGCCATTGAGAAGATCATGACTACCGCGCCCCAGAGAATCATCGGAGTTCCGGCATTCTTTTCAAAGTCCCTGCGGCTTCTGGCAATGGCTTCGCTGATAATTTTCAGACTTTTTTCAGGGGTCATTTCATTAGTTTCCATAACTTGATAAATTTGGAAGCTGCTTTAAATATAGTAATCATACACAGCTTGGTGTTTTGTAAACTTAAAGAACTTCTTGTGATCACGATATAAACATAAATAAGTTTATTTTATAAACTAAATAATAGAGAAGTTTTTTCTGAAAATAATAGGATAAAACGCAGAATAAAGCGAATTTGAGCATTCTCACTGACG
>CALADR010000136.1 GCA_937890845.1 uncultured Bacteroidales bacterium
ATTCCCTTCACGTAGCAAGGATCGATGGCCACAGGTCCTGTTACAGCGACGAGTCTGCTGATATCGTATCTTCCCGTGTTGAAAAGTTTGCCTATTGCAGCAAGCATTGCAGGAGATACGGTCCATACAGTCTCTCCTTTCTGAATAGGTGCAATGTGATGAATCTGGATTCCTACATTTCCTGCAGGATGTTTTCCGGAGAATACATGCATTGTCACATTTTCAAGCTTGTGGAAAGGAGTGCCTGATGCGTTCTCGCTGTTGAGAGATACGTGGATGCCGCCGTCGGTAAGCTTTGAAAGTGCATTTACCGCTGTCTGGATATTCTCCATTTCCTCCTTGAAGGCAAAGTCTGTGTTTGCTGCAAGAGGAGCGGTTGAGAATGCCGATACGAAGATGGCCTTAGGCTTGATCTGAGGATTTGCGACGATTCCGTAAGGTCTCTGTACGAGAGCAGGCCAAAGACCGCTCTGGAGCAGAGCTTCTTTTACAGCTGCAGCGTCAAGGCTTGCAACTTTCTTTGCTCCGAAATCTACGTACTCCTGAGATTTGTCCGCTTTTATACGGACTTCAAGCAACTTTCTTTTCTCGCCTCTGACGATTTCTGCCACTGTTCCGCTGACAGGGGATGTGAACAGAATCTCAGGCGATTTCTTGTCAGCCAGGACAGGTGTACCTGCAAGAACCTTGTCGCCTTCCTTTACGAGAAGTCTCGGGAGGAGACCTCTGAAGTCGGTAGGCTTCACGGCTACAACGTCAGGTGTAATCACCTTCTTGGTCTTTTGGGACGCGATACCCGAAATCGGAATATCCAGTCCGCGTTTCAAATCAATGTTGTTTGACATTATAAAAACCGTTTTGAGTATTTTCTGAAAATCGGCGCGAAGATAGTGATTTTTTTCGTATTTTCGCGCCGGTTATGGAAAACAATGCGAATACTATTTTAGAGGGACTTGACAGCGAACAGAGAAAAGCTGTGAGTTGTGTGGACGGACCGGTGCTTATAGTTGCAGGTGCGGGATCAGGGAAGACAAGGGTGCTTACCAGCAGGATTGCCTATATTCTGGAGAAGGGATGTTCTCCTGATCAGATTCTGGCGCTTACCTTTACAAAGAAAGCGGCATCTGAGATGAAGGAGAGAATAGCGCTTATGGTAGGGGAGAAAAGGGCCAGAAGGCTTTATATGGGAACATTCCATTCAGTATTCATAAAATTTCTCAGGGAATTTGCAGAGAGTCTGGGATATCCGTCAGGCTTTACTATCTATGATACAAGTGATTCGGTCAGTGCGATAAAAAGTTGCCTTAAGGAACTGCAGCTGGACGAGAAGATATACAAGCCTAAGGATGTCCTGTCCAGAATATCCATGGCCAAGAACAATCTTGTTACTCCTGATGCGTACCGCAGGAGCGCTGTGGCGGTTCAGAATGACGCAGCGGCAAGGAAGCCGAGAGTATGTGACATCTATGCCCTTTATGCGCAGAAATGCAAGCAGGCAGGTGTGATGGATTTTGATGACATACTACTGAATATGAACATATTGTTCAGAGATAATCCTGCTGCGCTTGAGTCTGTTGCAGGCCGTTTCCAGTATATCATGGTGGATGAGTATCAGGATACAAACTTTGCACAGTATCTGGTACTTAAAAAGCTGGCGTCATTCCATAGGAATATCTGTGTGGTAGGTGACGATTCCCAGTCCATATATGCTTTCAGAGGAGCCAAGATAGAGAATATTCTGAATTTCCAGAATGATTATCCGGAGAACAGGACATTCCGTCTGGAGCAGAATTACAGATCCACGCAGGTCATAGTCGATGCGGCCAATTCTGTCATATCTAAAAACAGTGCGAGAATTCCCAAGAAATGTTTTTCCAAAGGTGAGAAAGGTGAGAAAATCCATCTTATAAATGCTTATACGGAGCAGGAGGAGGCTATTCTGATAGCGTCTTCCATTACATCCAGGATAAGGACGGATTCTGCACAATATCAGGATTTCGCGATATTGTACAGGACGAACTCCCAGTCTCGTGCTCTGGAGGAGGCATTGCGCAAGAGGAATCTGCCTTATGTGATTTACTCCGGAAACTCATTCTTTGAGAGGGCGGAGGTCAAGGATATGATGGCTTATCTGAAACTTGCTGTAAACCACAATGATGATGAGTCTTTTAAGCGTATTGTCAACAAGCCTGCTCGTGGAATTGGTGATACTTCTTTGGCTGCTCTTACCGCAGCTGCTTTGGATAATGGAAAGTCTCTGATGGATGCGGCTTATCTTGATTGTCTTGAGACATACGGACTCAGACCTGCCGCCATAGCTAAAATACAAGAATTCTGTAATAGGATAAGAACAGCAGGACAAAAGGATCAAAAAGAAGATGCTGCAAGAATTGCTATATTTCTTGCTACAAGTACATCTAGTTTTAAAGGCCTTTTAACTGAATTAAAATTGGACAACAGTATTGAAAGCCAGTCCAGGGCTTCCAATGTGGAGGAGCTTCTGAACGGCATCAAGTCATTTGTAGAGGAAAGACAGAGCCAGTATTTCGAGCAGATGCAGGCGGACGGCACTTTGGACGAGGGTGCGGAATTATCTACAAGTGATCTTCCTGTTGTGACTTTGGGTGAGTATCTGGAAGATATATCCCTTCTGAGTGCAGTGGATATGGAGGATGATGAAGAAACTTCCAACAAAATCACTTTGATGACAGTCCATTCTTCAAAAGGTCTGGAGTTCCCTTATGTCTATGTAGCCGGTATGGAGGAAAATCTTTTTCCATCAGGAGGCTCAATGTCTTCTGAAAATGAAATTGAAGAAGAACGCCGTCTTTTTTATGTTGCTGTTACAAGGGCGAAAAAGTCTCTTGAACTGTCTTTTGCCAACACCAGGATGCGTAACGGAAAGCACGAGTCCAATGCTCCGAGCCGTTTTATAAGAGAGATTGACAGCCAGTATATTGCCAATCCTCTGCCAGGTTATGGCGGAGACGCTGATGCTGAGTCTGACGGATTTGCGGGAGGAGGTTTCGGCAGAGCGTCGCAATGGTCCGCAAGAAGAAATTCACAGGAATCTGGTTCCCGTTATGGAAACGGTCGTCCGGGATATGCTTACGGCCGTTCCGGAACATCCAGATCTGAGATATCAGGACGCAGCTTTACAGGGCAGCGCACAGGGACTGTTCAGTCTCCGGCTTCCGTGCAGTCATCCATTGGGCAGTCTGGAGGGGCACAGCGGATTATAACTCCGTTCCGCAAACCGTCTGCGGCTATCCCACCGCGTGTGGCCGATACGGATTTCGAGCCTACGCCTGTTATGCAGCTGCGGGCAGGACAGAGAGTGGAGCATAACCGTTTCGGACTGGGATATATAAAGGAAATTACAGGTGGTCCGGCAGATTTGAAGGCAAAGATTGCATTTGATGATTACGGTGAGAAAATCCTGCTTCTGAAATATGCTAAAATAAGGGTCGTCCAATAGATGTTTTAAAAATTTAAACAACTTCTTAATAATACTAATTGACAAATAACGGATTATCTGATGGAAAGGATAGATGCACAAATAAATTATAACTGTGTATATGCTGACAGAGAAGAGGTGAGAAAGCAGTATGCGGAAAATACCGGTGAGTGGGATGCTGTAATTGATTTTTTCAGGACGGCTGATCTTTGTAGCTTGCAGACAGGCAAGCACGTGTTGACTTCAAATGGTACATTTGCAAGCGTCCAGCGTTATGTTACCAGGGAAAGCGGTGAATTTGAAGCGCATAGGAAATATATTGACATACAGTACGTCGTGAGCGGGAAAGAGGTAATTGAGCTTGCGGAGCGTAAGGATTTGGGAACTGAGACAGTGCCATACGACCAGGATAAAGATATAGAGTTTTATTCAAGTGCGGAAAATTTTTCCAGGTTACATATGAAGGCCGGTGATTCAGCGGTTTTTTTCCCTTCTGATGCCCACAAGCCATGTCTTTCAGACGGAGAGAGAGCAGATGTAGTAAAAATTGTTGTCAAAATTCCGTTGAGGAGGTCAATATAGAAGGTTCTTCCGCAATTTAGTTGAAAAACTCTCGATATAATCAATACTATCACCAAGGTTTTTTACAAGAAATAATCAATTAGTTAAACATAATTTTCAAGTGTAGAAATATTATATTTAACTAATTGATTATTAAGTATTTGCATATATTTTCGTAACTTTATGTTGCAAAATAAAGAGTTACAAGAATGAGTAAATTACCTAACGAGGACAAAATTACAACAAAATTTCTTCAATATAAAGGTTCTGGCGGTACAAACATAGATTTGTCATCACTATATATGCAAAGCGATTTGGAAATCATCAGCATTGAATATGAAGATACAGTATATCACTTATATTGCAGGAGCAAACTGGATTACGGGACATGTCCATATTGCTGCCATTCCAGTCACCGGGCACATAGCCGTTATATCAGGACAATAGTTGATCTGTCGATTCTTGGTCATCCTGTCGTCATAACATTGCAAGTCAGAAAATTTTTCTGTGACAATCCTCAATGTCAGAAGAAAACATTTGCAGAGCAACCTGGTAATGAAATATTTCGCTATCGGAGAAGAACAAGACGGTGCGAGGTTTTAGTAACGCAGCACGGCTTAATCCATTCTTCAGAGTCAGTCCATAAACTCCTTAAATCTATAGGGATAACATTAAGTAGCGATACCATATTGCGCGACCTGCATCGTATGAAAATACCTGAAAATAAAGATGTCCGTCATATAGGCATTGATGACTGGGCTTATCGGAAGGGAGTCACTTATGGAAGTATTATTGTGAATCTTGACACCGGAGCGGTGATAGACCTGTTAAACGACAGAGGAGTTGATAGTTTTCATGAGTGGCTGGATATCCATGACCAAGTCAGCATAGTCAGCAGAGACCGCTCCACCGATTATTCTGCAGCTGTCACCGCAGCTGGTAGGAATATCATAGAAGTTGCAGACAGGTTTCATCTGCATAAGAACATCCGATTGTGTCAGGAAAGTCATAGGAAGTTACTATAAAGAGTATCGTAAACTTGTTCGCCCTGATGAAGAGAAGATGAAGGAATACACTAATGGAAAAGAAGATAACCAACAATCCGGCAATCCAGTCAAAGAGAGAAACGACAGTCGTCAGATTATGTTTGATGAAGTCAAAGGACTTCAGAAGAAAGGATTAAAAATCAATAGAATAGCAGCGAAATTGGGGATAGCAAGGCAAACCGTCAGAAAATATATGCTGTTGGACACACTACCCCAAAGAGCAAGTAATGCACGAAATAAATACTACCTGTATGATGATTATGTTGAGAGCGAACACATGAAAGGCAAAGCGCTATCAATAATACACAAAGAAATACAGAAGATGGGGTTCAAAGGGTCTCAGACTCCATTCTATGACCATTACCGGTATCTCAGTGACGGACATCATGGCTTTAGACCCAAGAAGAAGGTGAAGGAGATGCAGGAGATGCAGGAGAAGGCTGCTAAAGAGAAATTATTAGAAATAGAGCCACTCGTCCCTATCCGCAATATAGCCTTTATCGTGGAGAAAAGCCTAAGGGCAAAGAAGTTAGACACAAAGGAAACATACCTTATAAATCAGCTGATGACTCTGGAATGGTTCAGAGAAATTTATACGGCTGCTGATTCTTTCTATAAGACCATAATGGAAACTGATGTTAATGGTGTGGTGAGATGGCTTGATACTTATAGGAACTCCTGTATTAAAGAGCTTAAGACATTGGCTTGTGGAATCGATCTGGATATCAAGGCTGTACAGAATGCCGTAGCATATGATATATCAAATGGAATTGTAGAAGGGTTCGTAAACAAACTGAAGGTTGTAAAAAGGATGATGTATGGGAGGGCTTCCATAAACCTCTTAAGAAATAAAATCGTATTTGGCGACCTTGGCTTCAACTAAATTGCGGAAGAACCTTTCATCTTTACCATTGACAGGTAAGGTGCAAAAAGTAAAGAATTATGTATATTTCATAAAATGTTCATCAAAGTAAATACTGGGGCTGAATTTAATATATGGCAGGTACTGATTAAATGAAAAGACCACTACTTATATTTACTTCTTTAGCAATATTCCAGCTTCTCCTGTTTCTCATCACAGGTCACTCAACTCCAAGAGACCTTGATGATAGGCAGAAGAAGCATTGAATTTACTGTAAGGAGGATACAATTCAAGAAGTATAAAAAGGTATCGGATATGGTAAAATCAAGCAGCAGACCAGTTTTGCTGTGGGTGTATAAATAATTTGTACACCTAACTTATGATTATATAAAGAATAAAGTGAAGTTAGGTATACAGTTGTTTCCCATTATGGTAGGAAATTATGATATGCACACTTAGGTATATGTTATAATATCCATTATGTTAGGATATTTTCATTTCAGTTGAATATTGTGAGTAAAATTTAAGAATCAGATGTATTCACTTCTTTGGAAATTATAATGGAGAAGTGAATACATTTTCTTTAAAAACTATCTTGGCATTTTGAGGTAATGATTATATTACCTATATTTGCTTCTATAAAAAGAAAGATATGCCTACTATATTCATTTTATTTGGTTTCAGATTCCTATTTTATGCCAATGACCATGAGCCAATCCATGTCCATGTGGTCAAAGGTAACATAAGTGCAAAGTTTACTCTGTTCCCAAAGGTGGAATTGGTGGACAACAATGGACTGAAGCCAGCAGAATTGAAACTTGTTGAATCAGTAATTGAGGAGAACAAGGAGATTATAGCAGAGCATTGGAACAAATTTTTCAATAGGAGCATCTGATATGGAAAAAGTAGTAAAAATATGGCTGACTGATACTGAAATATGGATTCAGACAGAAGAAGGGAAGACTGCGAGTGAAATGTTTGCAGACTATCCAAGGTTGAAATATGCTACTCAGGAGCAAAGGAATAATTATACAACTGATGACTTTGGCATTCATTGGGAAGAACTTGATGAGGATTTGAGTTTTGAAGGGTTCTTCCAGAAAAAGAATGAAAGTCTGCTCTACAGGCTGTTCATGGAGCATCCTGAACTCAATGCTTCAGCAATAGCAAGGAGGATGGGTATTTCACAAAGCCTTTTTGCCCAGTATATCAGTGGTATAAAGAAGCCTTCAGAAAAGAGGCTTAATGAGATACTTACTACCATGCAGGAGGTTGGAAAGGAACTGATGTCAATCAAATTAGAAAAACAGCCTTTGGTAACAGCATGATGTGCAAGTAGATTAACCCCTACTTTATCCAAAGGCAGAAGCATTCATTGAGGAGGCGAAGAATCTGGTTTATAATGATAACAATCTGTAACCTTGTTTCTTATCCACAACCCAACAGGCAGAAAGTAGTTTAACTATTAACACCCAGCATAAGAACAGTAAGATTCTGATGCAATTTATTTCTTTGATATATTGTACTTTATAGAGAAGATTGAGACTTTTGAAAGACAGGCTCTCTATAAGATTATCTTGCATTAAAGTGGTATGACCGACACTATGGGCCGTATGCACTCTGACGCACAGTTCGCAGGTTCTTCATCAGTTCCAGCTCACGTTGAGATGATGGGATTCCTCGGAATAGGTAACAACCCTATGGTAGGTTGTACAGTTGCCTGTGCTGTTGACGTGGCTACTGCTTTGAACAAATAATCTTATAGATTATATACCACTTAAAGCCTCTGTAACTCTTGAAGTTATGGAGGCTATTTGTTTGTGCTGCATTGTACTTCAAGGGCTATTTGAATGATAGTTGGATGCTGAAGATGGAGGTGTTCAAGAGTATCTTTGAGTAGTTTAAAGTGAGGCTAATTTAGTCTTGCCAGACTATGAAAAATGCCCTTTGAACCAAGAGCCAAAGTACTTCTTCAGGAGTGTTCTTAAAGTCCCAGAAATGCCCCCAAAAAGGCTGTTTTCTGAGGTAGAATGCTTCTTATCCACAACCCATTTTGAAAAAATTGGATTGGGTTGTGATTTAGACTATAAAGGATTATATATCAATGAAATGTATGTTTCAAAATCTTGTGGTTCTGTGCGTCTAAAACACATTTTAGAGTATGGAAAGACATACATTCACAACCAACTTTTGGGTAAGTTCATCAAAAATGAACAAGAAAGGACTTTCCCCAATTACAGTGGTTCTTCCGCAATTTAGTTGAAAAACTCTCGATATAATCAATACTATCACCAAGGTTTTTTACAAGAAATAATCAATTAGTTAAACATAATTTTCAAGTGTAGAAATATTATATTTAACTAATTGATTATTAAGTATTTGCATATATTTTCGTAACTTTATGTTGCAAAATAAAGAGTTACAAGAATGAGTAAATTACCTAACGAGGACAAAATTACAACAAAATTTCTTCAATATAAAGGTTCTGGCGGTACAAACATAGATTTGTCATCACTATATATGCAAAGCGATTTGGAAATCATCAGCATTGAATATGAAGATACAGTATATCACTTATATTGCAGGAGCAAACTGGATTACGGGACATGTCCATATTGCTGCCATTCCAGTCACCGGGCACATAGCCGTTATATCAGGACAATAGTTGATCTGTCGATTCTTGGTCATCCTGTCGTCATAACATTGCAAGTCAGAAAATTTTTCTGTGACAATCCTCAATGTCAGAAGAAAACATTTGCAGAGCAACCTGGTAATGAAATATTTCGCTATCGGAGAAGAACAAGACGGTGCGAGGTTTTAGTAACGCAGCACGGCTTAATCCATTCTTCAGAGTCAGTCCATAAACTCCTTAAATCTATAGGGATAACATTAAGTAGCGATACCATATTGCGCGACCTGCATCGTATGAAAATACCTGAAAATAAAGATGTCCGTCATATAGGCATTGATGACTGGGCTTATCGGAAGGGAGTCACTTATGGAAGTATTATTGTGAATCTTGACACCGGAGCGGTGATAGACCTGTTAAACGACAGAGGAGTTGATAGTTTTCATGAGTGGCTGGATATCCATGACCAAGTCAGCATAGTCAGCAGAGACCGCTCCACCGATTATTCTGCAGCTGTCACCGCAGCTGGTAGGAATATCATAGAAGTTGCAGACAGGTTTCATCTGCATAAGAACATCCGATTGTGTCAGGAAAGTCATAGGAAGTTACTATAAAGAGTATCGTAAACTTGTTCGCCCTGATGAAGAGAAGATGAAGGAATACACTAATGGAAAAGAAGATAACCAACAATCCGGCAATCCAGTCAAAGAGAGAAACGACAGTCGTCAGATTATGTTTGATGAAGTCAAAGGACTTCAGAAGAAAGGATTAAAAATCAATAGAATAGCAGCGAAATTGGGGATAGCAAGGCAAACCGTCAGAAAATATATGCTGTTGGACACACTACCCCAAAGAGCAAGTAATGCACGAAATAAATACTACCTGTATGATGATTATGTTGAGAGCGAACACATGAAAGGCAAAGCGCTATCAATAATACACAAAGAAATACAGAAGATGGGGTTCAAAGGGTCTCAGACTCCATTCTATGACCATTACCGGTATCTCAGTGACGGACATCATGGCTTTAGACCCAAGAAGAAGGTGAAGGAGATGCAGGAGATGCAGGAGAAGGCTGCTAAAGAGAAATTATTAGAAATAGAGCCACTCGTCCCTATCCGCAATATAGCCTTTATCGTGGAGAAAAGCCTAAGGGCAAAGAAGTTAGACACAAAGGAAACATACCTTATAAATCAGCTGATGACTCTGGAATGGTTCAGAGAAATTTATACGGCTGCTGATTCTTTCTATAAGACCATAATGGAAACTGATGTTAATGGTGTGGTGAGATGGCTTGATACTTATAGGAACTCCTGTATTAAAGAGCTTAAGACATTGGCTTGTGGAATCGATCTGGATATCAAGGCTGTACAGAATGCCGTAGCATATGATATATCAAATGGAATTGTAGAAGGGTTCGTAAACAAACTGAAGGTTGTAAAAAGGATGATGTATGGGAGGGCTTCCATAAACCTCTTAAGAAATAAAATCGTATTTGGCGACCTTGGCTTCAACTAAATTGCGGAAGAACCATATAGAACAGAAAGATATTCATAAGATGATATAGGTTATTTTATGAAGTCTACTTAATTAACCCAGACCGGCAAGTTATTAGCTAAAGAAACAGAAAAAAGAATAAAAAACAGAAAAACTTGCTCAGAGACAGGTACAACCGTTTATTTAAAGCAATACTTTTGCCGAAAAATAAAACGGTATGAAAAGTTTCTGTTTATCATTAAATCTGGGAGAGGGAAGAGTGGCGAGAAAACTTTTTCCTTCCGTATTTTTTCTTTCTGCACTTATTTTCCTTTTTTCTTGTGACGGGAAAGGTGATTCCGGTGAAGGGAATGGACAGGGGCAGTTGAGACTGCGTTTTCCTGACGAGGTATACAAGGCGGCACTGGCTGTCGCGGATTTGCCGGATACTAATGATTTTATTCTTGACATCAGGAATTCAAAGGGAGAGTCTGTCTATTCTGGTGCTTATGGAGATTCCAGGGAATCTATGTCCCTGTCTCCGGGAAGTTATACTATCAGCTTGAAATCATGTGAGTTTGACAGACCTGCATTTTCAAAGCCGCAGTTCGGTGATGAAAAATGTGTGATTGTACCTCCTGACGGAACTTTGAATGTAAATCTGGAATGTCGTCAGATTAATTCGGGAGTCCGGTTGAGAATATCCCCTGATTTTATTACGGAATGTCCGGATGATGTTATTTTCGTGTCGTCGTCAAGAGGCAGACTTATGTACGGTTATCGGGAGAAGAGAATTGCTTACTTTCTGCCAGGAACTATATCTGTGATACAAAGCTCCGGTTCTTCAGAGAAGGTGCTGCTGACCCGGAATCTGGAAGAGCAGGAAATATTGACGGTAGATATAAAAGTGGCTTCAGGAGGAGGGCAGGATTCCAAAGGAGCAATAACAGTAAGCCTTGACACAACAAGAGTTTGGACTGAAGGCAATTGCACTATAGGAGCTTCTGGTGATGAAGGAAAGGGAGGAGATCCGGAAAATGCGTTTTCTGTTGCTCAGGCCAGGGCAAACGCAGGTGAAAAGGATGTCTGGGTATGCGGATATATAGTCGGGGGGGACTTGTCGAAATCTTCAGCATCTTTTGAGCCTCCTTTTACTTCAAGTACAAACCTTGCCATAGCTTCCCGTTCCTCTGTTGTAGCAAAAGAATCCTGCCTGTCTGTGTCGCTCCCTGCAGGAAAAATCAGGGATGCTCTTAATCTGCATGACCATCCTGAAAATTTAGGACGCAGGGTTTATCTATATGGCGATATAGTAGAGTCTTACTTTGGTATTGCCGGCGTGAAAAACGTTTCGGACTTTACATTGAAATAAGCCAGTAGGTAGCGATACCTCCAAGATATCCGGCAATAGCTGCAGGTGTGATGTTTTTCAGATACCATCCGAATGAAATCTTTTGCAGTCCCATTACGACTACACCTGCAGCTGATCCTATGATAAGAATGCTGCCACCTATACCTGCACAGTAGGCGAGAAGTTCCCAGAAAGTTCCGTCAACTCCATATGTAAGGACCTCGGATGTGACTTCAGCTGTAGCCGGGACTATGTCGTACATTCCCATGCAGCTTGCAACTAAAGGTACATTGTCAACAATGGATGACAGGAATCCTATTATAGTAGTGACGATATACGGGTTGCCGTTGAACGTCTTGTCTAGCATTTCTCCTGTCTGTCCCAAAATACCTGTTTGAGTAAGAGCTGATACTGATGTAAGTATACCGAGAAAGAAAAGAATTGTAGATAAGTCTATTTTATGCAGAAGTCTTGTGACATCAGGAAACCTGACTTCTTCTATTTTCTTAAAGCGTTTCTGGTGAAATATCATTTCTGTAACTACCCAAAGTATGCCCAGAATAAGCATTATTCCCATAAATGGAGGAAGGTCTGTCAGTAGTCTGAATACAGGGACAAGAAGAAGTCCTCCGACTCCTATCATAAGAACAATAATTCGGTCCCTTCTGCTGATAGAAACAAAGGTACTTTCTGTGTCTTGTATTTCATTTGCCGGTACGAGATCTCCTTTCAGTCTCAGGCTAATCAGCAGAGTCGGGATTACTATGGACATTATGGATGGAAGGAACAGGCTTTTCAGTATTCCTACAGTGGATATATTGCCTTTTACCCAGAGCATGATTGTCGTTACGTCTCCAATTGGGGAGAATGCACCTCCGCTATTGGCGGCAAGTATGACAGTGGCTGAATATAGGAGTTTGTCTGTCTTTCCTGAGACTATCTTGTTCAGAACCATTGTCATGACAATGGCTGTTGTAAGGTTGTCAAGTACGGCTGATAGAAAAAATGTGAGGAAAGCGAGTTTCCATAGAAGGGACTTCTTGCTTTTGGCCTTCAGTTTTTCTTTAACGAAGTTGAATCCTCCGTTTGTATCCACGACTTCGACTATGGCCATTGCTCCCATAAGGAAAAACAAAATCTCGCAAGTTTCCCCGAGGCTTTTAGTAAAGGCGTCAGTACTTTCCGGTGAGACGCCGAATCCTATGTTATAGAGAACCCAGCACATCACTCCCATCAGCAGAGCTATAGCTGCTTTGCTGATTTTTGTATAGCTTTCAATGGCTATGAGAATATATCCTATTATAAAAACGGAAATTATCGCACTTGTCATATATTTCTGATATTATAGGCCGCAAAGAAACATAGTTTTGATTTTTTTCGCAACAGGATCAATGTTTTTTTTAGCGGATTTTTATTAAAGATGATTTTTTTAGGAACCTTCCCTGAAATGAAAATCTTTGGTGTTTGAAGAGAAATGTATAAATTTGGCGGGTCGTGCGTGGGTATTTCTGCATATGACAGTGTTTTTAGTAGAAAAATGTTGAATTTAATTTTTTCGTTTATGAAAATTATCAGGTTTTTTACAGTACTTGCTGTATTGGCTGCTGGAATGTTCAAGGTTTCGGCGCAGCCAGGTATAGAGGTGGGTTATCTGAATTCCCGTTACAGTACTGATATCAGTGGAAAGTCAAAGTCAGGTGCTCCCCTGAACGGATTTTATGTGGGAGTCAGTGATGAAGTGAAGTTGCTGGCCGGACTTGGAGTATACATTGGTCTGAATTATTCTTTCTCTAATGATGCAACTCCGGGTGAGCTTTTCAATGATATGAAAGATTTCAAGATCAACAGTACGGGGGCGGAGAAAGATCAGAATCTGAATTTGCCTATCAGACTTCGCTATGCGTTTAATATAATACCTAAAGTGCTGAAAATCCAGGTGTATGCAGGTCCTGTATTTTCAGTAGGACTCAGTCATACTTATACCTTTGATATGAAGACTGAAGTGGCCGGTATAACATTTGACGGAAAACTGAAATATAATTATTATACAGGTAAGTTCAAGTCTGATGCATTTAAGGATGAGGATTTGGAAAAGTTAAATGAGAAAGTGCCTGGAAGCGGCTTGTATAAGAGAGTTGATATTGGTTTAGGTGGCGGCGTTGGTGTAGAACTCTTCAACTTCCTGGAGTTCAAGGCCGGTTATGACTGGGGAATGATGAACAGGTACAAAGGAGACTTGGCCGTCAATGCAGACTGCAGAAGGAATACCTTCAACTTTACATTGGGATTCAGGTTCTAATTTTAATAACCTTTAAAGTTCAATATGGATATTCCTGTTAGGAAAAGCCATTGAGAAATATACTAATATTTTACTACGCTCTCTCCATATATCAAAGATGGAGAGAGTTTTAGTTGTGAAGTGCTTGTAGGAATTGATTCTATTCTGTCAAATAGTATTTTTGTAGCCAGTTTCGCCATGTCTTCTGTCGGTTGGCTGATTCTGGTGATAGGTGTCTCCATATAGTCCATATAAAAATAGTTGTCAAATGATATCAGGGACAGAGCTTCCGGGATTTTCAGAGACGTTTCCTTTATGGCTTTGATTATTCCAAGGGAAATGGTATTTCCCAAAGAAAAGATAGCTGTAGGCAATTTGTTTTCGCTTAAAATCATTTTTGTTTCAAGATATCCGTTCTGGATGGAGAACTCATTACCTGCAACTGTTATATAGTCTCCAAGGTCAGCCTCTTTCATAGCATCAATATAGCCCTTTACTCTTTCTTTATTTGGTGTGGAGTTTATTGCTCCCTGAATACAAGTTATTCTTTTATGCCCCATACTTATAAGCAGCTGGGTTGCCATCAGACCTCCTTTATAGTTGTTTGTTGCGACATAGCTTAGTCTGGAGTTGTCAAAGTACCTGTCTACGAGCACTACAGGTATGTCTTTTTTGTCTACTTCTTCAATCAGGCTTTTATCTGTTCCGCAAGGTACTGCAATTATACCGTCTACCCCTCGCGAATATAATTTCAAGATGCTTGTGTTGAATTCATTTTCATCTTCCATTGTATCTATTACGATGGTTGTGAAGCCTTTTCTGTGGACTTCTGATACTATGAAACTTGCCATTTCAGCGAAATAAGGGTTGGCCAATGAAGGTAAAAGCAGTCCGATAGTATTTGTTTTATTAGTGCGCAAACTTTGTGCAATGCCGGAAGGCATGTAGTTATGCTTCTTGGCGTCAGTAGTTATTAGTTCAGCTGTTTTTTTGCTTATACGGTACTTTTCTGCATTTCCGCTCAATACACGCGATATTGTAGTGACAGAAAAACCAGTCCTTTTGGCAATATTTGATAATGTTTCTTTCATTTGGTCGTTAGTTGTGTTTCGGATGCAAAGGTAAAAAATTTGCGCAAAAAACGTTATTTTAACAATAAATTATTGCGTAATCTGTCGTACTGTATAGATATGTATAGTAACTTAGCTGCATAAAACTATGAATAATCGTTATCGCTAACTGCAAAAACATGAAACAAAATGAAAAAATCATCGTTGTTGGCAGTAGTAATACTGACATGACGATAAAGTCGCCTGAAATTCCAAGACCTGGAGAAACTGTATTGGGAGGCGAGTTTAAGATGGGAGCCGGTGGAAAAGGTGCGAATCAGGCTGTTGCCGCAAAGCGTTTGGGAGGAGATGTTACCTTTATCTGTAAGGTCGGGAATGATATGTTCGGAGACAAGTCATTGAAATCTTACGACGAGGAAGGTATTGACGTGTCGCATATTATGAGGTGTGACAGTCCATCAGGAGTAGCACTTATTCTGGTAGATTCTGATGCAGAAAACTGTATTTCAGTTGCATCTGGTGCCAATGCTGAAATTACTCCAGATGATATTGAGTCTGCGGCTGATACTGTTAGAAATGCCGGTATTTTACTCTTACAGCAGGAAATTCCTATTGAATCTGTTCTTAAGGCAGCTCAGATTGCTTCTGAAGCCGGTACTTTCGTAATCTTGAATCCTGCTCCGGCCTGCAGTCTTCCTGATGATATTTATAAGTATGTGGATCTTATAATACCTAATCAGACAGAAGCTGAATTTTATACAGGTATAAAAGTTTTTGATGAATTTTCCGCTGAAAAAGCTGCGTCAAAATTGTTGTCCAAGGGTGTAAGGAATGTTATTATAACTATGGGAAGCTATGGGTCAATGGCATTTACTGATGAAGGCAATAAATTTTTTACTGCTTCCAGAAAAGTTAGAGCGATAGATACGACTGCAGCAGGAGATACGTTTTGCGGTGCAGTAGCAGTCGCTTTAAGTGAAGGAAAAAGCCTTGAAGATGCTGTAGGTTTTGCTACACTTGCTTCTTCTCTGGCTGTACAGAAAATGGGGGCGCAGGAGTCTATTCCATATAGAGAAAACCTTTAAATTATATCGCTATGTTTATTGTCAACAGTTATTTGCTTGCAGTCGTATTCTGCTTTGTGACAATGTTATGCTGGGGTTCCTGGGGAAATACCCAGAAACTTGCGGCCAAAAGTTGGAGGTACGAGCTGTTTTATTGGGATTATGTAATTGGCATGGTCCTGTTTGCATTGTTTATAGCATTCACTATGGGAAGTTTCGGAAGTGAAGGCCGTCCGTTTGTCGAGGATATTGCGCAAGTTGACGCAAAAGCATTTGGCAGCATTATTCTCGGGGGAATGATATTCAATGCTTCAAATATTCTTCTGTCAGCTTCTACCAGCATAGCTGGTATGGCTGTAGCTTTTCCTTTGGGAGTCGGTATCTCGCTTGTACTGGGTACTGTAGTCAATTATATTGGAGCACCTAAAGGTGATCCTGTCATTCTTTTTTCTGGAATAGCACTTATTGTCATTGCAATTGTATGTAATGGAATAGCTTCCGGAAAAGTTGAAAGCAGCAAGAAGAACAATTCAGGCAAAGGAATAGTCCTTGCTCTTGTTGCGGGTACTTTGATGGCATTTTTCTACAGGTTTGTAGCGGCAGCCATGGACTTGGATAATTTTGCATCTCCGGCAGCAGGTAAGGTAACTCCATATACTGCCATAGTAATATTCTCATTGGGCGTATTGGAAAGTAACTTTTTATTCAATACACTTGTTATGAAAAAGCCTTTTATAGGTGAACCAGTAACGTATGGGCAGTATTTTAAAGGTAGTTTCAAAACACATTTGGTAGGAATTCTCGGTGGCGCAATCTGGTGTCTGGGAACAGCATTCAGCTATATAGCTTCCGGAAAGGCAGGTGCTGCAATTTCATATGCTCTTGGTCAGGGGGCTCCTCTCATTGCAGCGATATGGGGCGTTTTTATTTGGAAAGAGTTTAAAGGTGCAAGCAAGGGTGTCTACATTCTTCTTGGATTTATGTTTATACTCTTTTTAGGTGGTCTGGGGCTTATTATAGCATCAGGCAATTAATGATAACTAAATAAACTAAGTTATGAAAAAAGTATTAGTCTTTTTAAGCTTGTGCTTGAGCTTCGTATTTCAGGCTTTTTCACAAAATTCTCCTGAAATAGAACTGACTGGATTCATTTCTTCAGATAAAGGAGAGCCTTTGGCTGGAGTTTTTGTTTATGTTGAAGGAACTACACGAGGAACTACTACAGATATTGATGGTATTTATACCCTTAAGGTAAAAGGTTCTGATAGTATAGTAGCTTCAATGATAGGATTTGAGAAACAGATAATTAAAATTGATGGGAGATCTGTTGTAGATATAGTCTTGAAGCAAGAAAATTATTTGGATGAGGTTGTAGTAGTAGG
>CALADR010000137.1 GCA_937890845.1 uncultured Bacteroidales bacterium
TCCGACTCGATTGTTAAATTTTAAATTTTTCGGTAAAAATTTACCGAAGTATTGTGAAATAATTATGACATTTTTATGATGTAATTTTTTTATGAAGAACAAGTATTTTGCTGAAGCATCGGGTACAATGGTGCTCGTGCTTATGGGCTGCGGTGCAGCCGTAATGAATGGAGGAGCTACAAGTGTGGCTGCAGTCCTTACTATTGCATTCGCTTTCGGCCTTGCAGTTATTGCAATGGCTTATGCTATCGGTCCGGTTTCAGGATGCCATATCAACCCTGCCATAACATTGGGAGTCTGGATGAGTGGAAGAATGAAGGGTAAGGAGGCTCTCGGCTATATGGGAGCTCAGGTTCTTGGTGCACTTGCAGGATCTGCAATCCTTTGGGTCTTGGTAAACAGCGGATGTGTCTCAATCGGAGCTACCACTACCGGTGCGAACAGCTTTGCAGAAGAGAATCTTATTCCTGCTTTTGTAGCTGAATTTGTATTTACATTTATTTTTGTGCTTGTTGTCCTGCGTACTACGGATCAGGATAAAGGTGCAGGACAGTTCGCAGGACTTGCAATAGGTCTTACTCTTGTGCTTGTACATATTGTATGTATTCCTATTACAGGAACATCAGTAAATCCGGCCCGTTCCATAGGACCTGCTCTTTTCGAGGGAGGGGCAGCACTTTCACAGCTTTGGCTTTTCATAGTCGCACCTATGGCAGGAGCGGCTCTGGCAGCTTTAGCTTCAAGAAAATAGTTCTAAGAAACTTTGTAACGACGGAGTCATTCCAGTGGCTCAGGCATTCTGAACGAGAAAGGGGAAAACTCATTGTCCGAGTCTTCCCCTTTCTTAATGTCTGGTACCGTATATCGGTTATTTTGAAACTGCAGAGCTGAGTTTTTCGCATAGTGCGTCAGTCTTTTCGAACAACTCTTTGCGGATGCCGTTATACCAAGCTTTTGCATTTGCGTCAGCAGGTTTGTTGTTGGCCTTGTCTTTAAGTTCGTTGTAAAGATCAACAGCTTCGTCAATTATCTTTACAACATCGTCAGCCTCTTTCTTTGGATTGAGAGTTACGAAAAGTGTGCAGTCGTCGATGAATTCTCCGATTATGTACTCGATGTCTTTTTTAATGTCTCTAAGGTTCATAGCAATATGAATTTTTAAATCAGCCGCAAAGGTAATCAAAACTCACTAAAAAATGAAATATGTTTTAATTTTCAGAAGTTTGCGGAAAATATGCAGGACTTTTTGAAATGCTGACCACTCCTGTGCCTTTGTCTTCCTGTCCGATTATGCGCCGTGCTGTATGCATAAGAGGGGAACCGTCATAGTAGTCCTCATCTCCTGGTAGCAGAGAATTGACTCTTACACAATGTGAAGAATGTATAAATCTTCCATTTCCAAGATATATTCCTACATGGCTGAATTTTAAAGCCTTTCCAAAGAAAATCAAGTCACCTGGCTGAAGCTTTGAAATTCTCCTCTGCATCATTGCCCGTGTGATTTCTCCAGCATGCATGCGGGTGCCGTCTTCATTCATTGGAGGTTCGCATTCTTGCAGTATTTCTACAAAAGTTCCTGTTTTTGCCTGTTGGGAGGCATTCCTTGGTAGCAGTACGCCGTTCATGAACCACACCATACGAGTGAGTCCGCTGCAGTCCATTCCTTTGACAGAAGTGCCTCCCCAAAGGTATGGTATGCCAAGAAACGACAGTGCTGTTTGTGATATGTTTTCAAAAGTTGCTTTCCGGCTCTCAGCCCATAGAGAGAAGTCTGCAATGTCATCTGATGGGACATAGCCTGTCTTTCCTGACGGAAGCATTACCTCTGTAAATCCTTTTTTGCTTTTCTTCGAAGAAGTCTGTCTCAGAAGGTCTCCTGAAACCAGATCTGATATTCTTTCTGATGACAAGTCTTTGGCAGAATAGACATGGCTGAAGTCTGATGTGACAATGTATTTAGGGGCTGAAATATACTCTTTCACCTCAGATTCAGTCATTTCAGTCAGTCCGAGGTTTACACACCATGCCTTGTAAGGCTCAGGGGAGATGATTTGTTTCCAATAACCCTCTTCACCTACAATTTCCACAGGTGTGCCCATAAGTACCTGGTTACCTAGTTCTTGGGGAAAATCAGGCTTTTCCCTCATATAGTTTGCAGAGTAGTTGGTTACTGCAAAATGTTTGGCTCTATCGTTATTTTGGGCATAGGCGGCCGTAATTCCTGCAAGTTGGCAGAAAATGCCGGCAATGAAAAATATCTTACAAAAATTTATCATATATGTTATAAAAATTGTAATAAAGTAGAAACGGTCTCAAAAATACCTCTAATAATCGAAAGTAAATAGTATTTTTGCGAAATTTTGTTTGCTCATATAGTATAATAATGAGCAGAAAACAGTTATTTTTTATGATAAGTAAATTTCAGGTCAGGGATAACCTTCTGCTTAGGTTCTTATTGACATTCATCACTTTTGTCCTGCTTTTCCAGGTGCAGAGAATATGCTTTATGCTGTATTATCATGACCATTTCTCCGGAGTATCTTTTGGTGAAATGATGCAGGTCCTTTGGCATGGAATGCCTATGGACTTCAGTTGTGCAGGGTATCTTACAGTAGTGCCTGGATTATTATTTATGGCTGCATCTGTCTTCGGCTACGGAGGCAAGTTGCTTAGAGGCATAAGTTATATTTATGTAGGTATAGTTTCGCTGCTAGTCTCATCTGTATTTGTAGTGGACCTTGTACTTTATGATTATTGGGGATTTCGGATAGACTTCACTCCTTTATTTTATTTCCTTTCATCACCGAAGGATGCAATGGCAAGTGCAAGTATGTGGCAGATTTTGCTGGGAATAGTTTCATTGGCTGCCGTGACAGTCATTAATTTCCTGATTCTCCGTTTTGTAATCATGAAGAAAACGGCTTCTTGCGTGGGAGTATCGGGGATATTGACTCCAGTGGCATTATTAGTACTTACTGCAGGGCTGTTCCTGCCTATAAGAGGCGGAGTCAATCCGACAACAATGAACCCGAGTAAGGCTTATTTCAGCCAGAATCAGATACTTAACCATACTGCAGTAAATCCTGATTTCAACCTTCTTTATTCTATGTCCCATCAAAGCCACTTCGACCGTCAGTACCGTTTCATGGAGCCGGACATGGCACTGGAACTTTTCGGGGCAATGACTGACAAGCCTGTTTCCGCTTCGGTACCAAGGCTTCTGAAACCGGAATATTATCCGGAGTCGGGTAGAGAAGCATCCAGACCGGATATAATTCTTGTAGTGCTTGAAAGTTTTTCGACTCATCTGATGAAATCGATGGGAGGGGAGGATATTGCTGTCAATCTTGACAGAATAGCTTCGGAAGGGCTTCTTTTTACCGATTTCTATTCCAACAGCTTCCGTACCGACCGTGCTACACCTGCTATCATAAGCGGTTTCCCGTCACAGCCGAGTACAAGTATAATGAAATATGTTAGCAAGACAGAGAAACTTCCTTCAATTCCTCATACATTGAAAGACAACGGGTACGATATCGCTTTTTATTATGGAGGGGACGCTACATTCACCAATTTGCAGACTTATCTTGTATCCTGCGGTTTTGAGAAGATAATTTCAGAAAAGGATTTTCCGGTTTCTCAGAGAACAGGTCATTGGGGTGCAAATGACGGGGCGCTTTTTGACCGCTTTCTGGACGATTATCTGGAAGAGAAGTCTGAAGGTCCACGTTTCCGGATAGTCCAGACATCCAGCAGCCATGATCCGTTTGATGTTCCTGACTATAATGTCCTTCCGGATATAAGGGCAAATGCATTTTCATATACGGATATGTGTCTTGGAAAGTTCATAGACAGGCTTTCTTCATCCTCACATTGGGACAATACTCTTGTAATAATGGTCCCTGACCATTGGGCTGCATATCCTGATATAAGTCAACTTACTATACGTGAGCGTCATTCTGTCCCTTTGGTTCTGACAGGCGGTGCTTTGGAAATGAAAGGACGTAACAATACTGTAGGCTCCCAGATAGATATAGCTGCAACCCTTCTCTATCAGTTGGGAATTGACCATCAGGAGTTTGGATTCAGTAAAAATATACTTAATGCTGATTCTCCTCATTTTGCCTATATAAGTGATCCGTCAGTTGCCGGAATTATCACAGAAGACAATATGACAGTCATCAACTGTGATTCCGGCTTAGTGATAGAAGAGGAAGGTGATGATCCGGGAAATATAAATGAAGAGCGTATAAAGGCTTTTGTACAGAAACTGTATGATGAGATAGAGGCTCTTTAATAATTACATGCGTATGAAAAACCGTTCACTTGTAAAAGACAGCCTGTGGCTCAGGCTTTTATTTGTATTTATATCGATTGTCATAATATTCCAGTTCCAGAGACTGGTTTTTGTCCTGTATTATCACAGACTCTTTGAAGGTGTTTCCCTCAAGGATATTTTCATGGCATTTATTTCGGGGTTTCCTATGGACTGCTCTGTGGCAGGGTATCTTGCTGTAATTCCGGGACTTGCCATGATCGCAGCAGCTATTTGCGGGAGAGTGGGAAAGATATTCCTGTCAATAGTCTGTGTTTATGCCGGTATTGTGTCCCTTATATTATCTGCAGTATTTGTCGGAGATATTGCCCTTTACGATTTCTGGAATTTCAGGATAGACTTTACGCCGGTGTTTTATTTTCTTTCCTCTCCGAAAGAAGCAATGGCAAGTGTGAGTTTATGGTTCATATTCATAGGTGTAGTTGCCTTTATGGGTACAGCTGTACTTAATTTTCTGATTTTGCATTCTGTAATGCTCAGGAATGTCTCCAATGCCGAGATTGGAAACAGGTTACTTTCCGCTGTAGTATTATTCTTAATGACTGCAGCTCTTGTCCTGCCGATAAGGGGACTGGAACTTACTCCGATGAATCCCAGTAAGGCCTATTTCAGTGACAGGCAGATATTGAACCATACTGCGGTAAATCCGGATTTCAATCTGCTTTATTCGATGTCTCATCAGAGCGGTTTTGAGAATCAGTACCGCTTTATGGAACCGGAAAAGGCGCAGTCTGTTTTTGAAACCATGCTTGACAGGCCTGTTTCTTCCGGGCTGCCGAAACTTCTTAAACCTGAGTATTACCCGTCACAGGAAAGAAATGCATCAAGGCCTGATATTGTAATAGTTATTCTTGAAAGTTTTTCCACTCACCTGATGAAGTCAATGGGAGGAGAAGATATTGCTGTCAATCTGGACAGGATAGCTTCCGAGGGTCTTCTTTTTACTGATTTTTATGCCAACGGATTCAGGACTGATCGTGCCTTGCCGGCCATTATAAGTGCATTCCCGTCCCAGCCGAGTACGAGTATAATGAGTCATCTGAGCAAGATGGAAAAGCTTCCTTCCATTCCTGCTTCATTGAAGGAGAATGGCTATGATATAGCTTATTATTATGGAGGCAATGCGGATTTCACAAATCTTATGGCCTATCTCGTGTCCTGCGGCTTTGAGAAGGTGATTTCCGACAAGGATTTCCCGGCATCGCAGCTTACAGGTAAGTGGGGTGCCAATGACGGAGCGCTTTTTGACCGTTTTCTCAGCGATTACATGACGGAAAATATTGATAGTCCGCGCTTCCGTATCATACAGACATCCAGCAGTCATGATCCGTTTGATGTGCCTGACTATAATGTCCTCCCTGATATAAAGGCCAATTCGTTTTCATATACTGACATGTGTCTCGGGAAGTTCATTGACAGGTTTTCCTCTTCACCTCAGTGGGACAATACTCTGGTGATTATGGTTCCTGACCATTGGGCTGCATATCCTGAGATTGAGACTCTTGATATAAGACAAAGGCATACAATACCTCTTGTGATGACAGGAGGCGCTTTGGCTATGAAAGGACGCGATTCTACAGTCTCGTCACAGATAGATATTGCTGCAACACTTCTCTATCAGCTGGGAATCAGTCATGAAGAGTTTGTTTTCAGCAAAAATATATTTAACCCTGATTCACCTCATTTCGCCTATATCAGCAGACCTTCGACTGTCGGGATAGTCACGGAAGACAATGTTACTGTCATAGACTGTGATGCGGATACGGTTATAATGGATGAAGGGATGGTTTCTGGGGAGATGAACAGGGAAAAGGCACAGGCTTTCATCCAGAAACTTTATGACAGTCTGGATGCTTTGTAGTATGTTTGCGAAAATGTGCCGGACAAACTTCGGTTAAGAGAATTTGATATATGAATGGTTTTCCAGAGAATAAAAGATACAATTCCTTTGTCGGATATTTCCGCAAGGTATATGGGGAGAGGCTGCAGAAAATAGTGCTTGATGCCGGTTTTACCTGTCCCAACAGGGATGGCAAAGTAGGCAGGGGAGGCTGCACATATTGTGACAATGCAGCCTTTCACCCGGCATACAGTACCGCCGGAAAGTCACTATGTCTGCAGATAGACGAAGGAATTGAATTCCATAAAGTCAGATACAGGAATGCAGGTTGCTATTTAGGGTATTTCCAGTCTTTTTCCAATACTTATGCACCGCTGGAGAGGTTGAAGGCCTTATACGAGGAAGCCCTTTCCCATCCTCAGGTGGTAGGAATAGTCATAGGTACGAGACCTGACTGTGTGGATGAGGAAAAGCTGGACTATATTTCAGCTCTGGCTGATGGCAGAGTACTGAAAGACTGGTCCAGAGTCATAGCAGGAAGAGAGAGAAAAGCTCCGGTCGTCATTATGGAGTATGGTATAGAGTCGTGCTACGACAGTACGTTGGCAAGAATAAACAGAGGACATGATTTTTCCTGTGTGAGACGTGCTGTCAGTATGACTGCAGAAAGGGGGCTTGATATGGGGGCGCATTTTATTCTCGGTCTTCCGGGGGAGAGCTTATCAACAGTCTGCCTCTGCGTTCGGCCAAGTTCCATCAGCTGCAGATAGTAAAAGGGACGAAGATGGAAAAGGAATATGCGGACAGGCCGGAGGACTTTATCCGCTTTTCATTAGACGGGTATATTGACTTTTTTATAGACATACTGGAACGCCTGCGACCGGATCTTTATATTGAGAGGTTTGCCGGGGAAGTGCCTCCGCGTTTTGTGAATGAGACTCCATGGGGGCTTATAAGAAATGCAGAACTTCTCAGGCTTCTGGATTCCAGACTGGAAGAGAGGGATACATGGCAGGGACGGCTTCTTAAATGAATACTAAGTCTTTCGGTTGATGCAGGCCTACTGGTATAATCCATTATGACATATAAAAGCGGACAACTGGAATTTGTTTTCCAGCTGTCCGCTTTTATATATTGAAAAACAGTTTGTGAAACTGATTCCGTTATTTGTTATATCTTATGGCGATATATGAAATTGAACTTGCATGTGATGCATGGAGTGAGGTTCCAGCCGTACAGTCCTGAAGACGGGCATTGGCATAGTCGGCTCCGTCAGAGCATATATCGCTGGTAGGACGGAGGCGTATATAGACATTTTCTTTGCCCAACATTTCAAGAGGTAGTTCGAAGTTGATACATTTGTATGCGACAAGTGATGAATATAATGTATTGGCCCATACGGAAACATCAGGAACAGTGTATTCTCCGATAGGTTTCCATTCAGTATCATATTCCGGATCCTGTGATTCTGTTTCAGACCATTCTGCTATCCAGAATCGCGGCGTGAACCATGATTGCTGGGAGTTCATGACATTTATCTGCATTGACAGCTGGTCTGTACTTATGCCTTGTGTAGAGACTTTCATAAGCCATGCGTATGGCCTCTTAGTTTCGTCATTCCACCAGTAATGGCTGGCAAATCCCGTGTAACAGCCTCCGGAAACATTTGATTTGCCGCACATTGATCCACTTTGGTTGTTGATTCCGCCTTTTCCTCTTCCGCTGTTGTTGACAACATCTTTGCTGGAAGCATTAGGTCCGCACCATTCTATAGTCCCGTCAGGGTTATTGCTTACGAACTGTGACATTGAAGGGTTATAGTGTTCTTTTGCAGGGTCAATAACTACTCCGATGCCATTGAAGTTACCCCAATTATCTCCAAACATGTAGCTCTTGTTATTTCCCATAGGGCCTAGATAGTCATAAGTTCCGGAACCCCAGAAATGCTGTTTGTATGTGGCCTGAATATAGTCAAGGTTGGCATCGTGAGTGTATTTCTCCTGATATGTGTGTGTAAACCATCCGTTTTCTCCATATGTAGGAAGAGCAACTTCATTTTCCATATCAGGATTAAGATAGCGATATTCAGTAAGAATGGCAGAGAAGCTGTCTTCGACGCTGTCATTCATTTGTCCCCATACGTCATCTTTGCACTGATGTCTTATCTGATATCTACCTATGTTTCCTAGGGTCGGGTCAATATCAATATCAACAGGGTCTCCTCCGTTTTTCCATTCGTAACGGGAGAATCTTTCGTGCACGATTACGCCAGAGAGTTTTCCTGAACCGTAAGGAAGTCGTGTTCCGTCATTTCTGTATGTACAGACAGTGTTTGTGTACATATACATGGAGTTTCCGTTTACGTCACGTACCAGAAGAGGGTATTTGGAAAGACGGTGCGCTCCTGTTGCGATTGTATATCCTTCATTGACAGGGCATATGGCTCCTTTCCTTATAGGTAGTTCGCAGTCCTTGAGAGTGACGTAGGTATAGATGTCTTTGTCAGTAAGGTCCTTCATGTATTTCTCCTTGACGGGAATTTCTGATTTTGTGCCAGGTACCTGTGATACAATCATGGTTTTTGTTATACCTGTAAGGACATATCTTTCAGGCTCTTCCTTCATTGTAAGTACTGTTCCGTGAAGAAGAATCTGAACTTTGTCGAACTGTTTGAATACATTGTCATCAGGAGTTTCTGTAATGACACATATTCCTTCCGACGCATCTCCGTTCTGGATATATACTGTCTTTTCGGAGTTGAGGTAGTCAATCTGTGAAGTGGTAATTTGCTCGTTCTCACCGGCATTGCCGCTTTCCTTGCTACTGACGACCACTCCGTCCAGTATTACATATTCGTTGATAGTTTCTCCTGTAGAGAATCTGTCTTTCAGTTCATTGAAAGACAGTATCTGTCCGAGACCTTCTTTTGCATTTCTCTGGACAAGGTTTACAGTTACAGATACTTCTTCTCCCCATCCGTCTGTGAAAGAGAAATCTATTGCTGCTGTACGGGGTTTTTCTGGTTCTGAATTTGAATCTGTTATGAATTGTATGGAGCAGTCATCTCCTCCGTTTGGATCGGCTTCGATAGTTGCTTCTTTGATCCATCCCCCGTTTTCTTCATCAGTATATGCTATATTGACATTCATATAGTCGTAAGGGATGTTTGTCTTTATAGGTGCGGTAGTGACTCCACCTGCGCCTTTTGCAATGACGGAGGTGTTCTCCATTGTCATTGCTGCTTCTATAAAGCCTTTTTGTTTGATATATATCGTGTCCCTGCGGGAATCGACATCGCTGCAAAGGGCGAATACTGCCATTCTCTTGAATTCCTCGTTGAATGTGCATTCCGCTGTGATTGTATCGTCTCCGTTTCCGCTTCTTTTATTGAGACTTATCCAGTCCTGTCCTTCATTAACATCTTCAATATGGAATTCTCCGTTTGAATAAACCGGAATTTCCAATGTGGCAGCTTCTGCTTCCACGATGAAAGTTTTTTCAGGAGCCCCGAGTTCTACCAGTTCAATCTTTGCTGCATCATCGCAAGACTGTGAGAGCCCTCCTATTGTTGCAATGGCCAGAAGATTGGCAGAGAATATTTTAGTTTTGTAATTCATTGTTCGTCAATTTTTAATTGTAACGTACAGTAATTGTTCCGATTCGGATTGATGTGGATTTATCTGTCAGAGTTCCTCTTTCAATGCCAAGGAAGTTCTTATATGAATCGTCCTTGACTGAAGAAGCCTTCGGGTCTATGTCGGTGACTTTGTCTGCGACTTGTACTCTTACTATGACCTCCTTCCTACTGAAGCAGTCAGATGGAAGTTTGCGCATGATTTCAGAAAATCCGGGACAAGAGTCTTGTGATGTAGTTGACCACCATGTGATTGAGCGGTTTTTCAAAATCTTGCAGTCAGGAACGTCCTTGAAACTGTTTCCGCCGTCAGTAGAATACAGAAGTTTCCAGTGAGAAGGAGCATCCAGTGTGCTGTTGTTCATTTCACCATGATTCCACACGATTCCAAGTGTAAGGTTACTTCCGCTTATTCCATCAGTAGAGAAACTTATATCGAAATATCTTCCGCTGTCTTTTTCAAAATCCCACCATTTGTTAGTTACTTTTATCGCTCCGTTGGATACAAGACCTTTCTGGTTAGATTTCGAGCCTCCGTTTCCTCCGTCTTTGTCTCTTCCATTGTATGTGTTGTTGAAATCAGCTGTTCCGGCTACTGTCGCATCGTAGAACCTGAGTTCACCTTCTCCTATTTCTGGTTTGTTGTCGTTAGCTTTCATATCATTCCAGTTCCATTCAACTATTGTATTGCTGAATGCCGGTGATGTCAGTTCAAGATCAGCCGGAGACATGTGCCTCAATTGATAGCGTCCGAGATCTCCGTAGCGCACGGTAGGCTCTGTTTCATGAACAATCACTGCTCTGAATAATCCTGAGCCCTGCGGAAGAAGTTTATTGAATCCTAAGTCGCTTCCGTCGCGTCTCCATGTGCAAGCTGTATTTGTGAGCATGTGTATTGTGCTGCCTTCAGTGTCGGATAGCAGCATCGGAGCTACGTCCCATCTTGGAGCAGTGGCAGTTCCGGAGAAAGGGTTGGCATCATCTTTCATAGAGTAGCCGTCAGTTGCATTTGTATAGCAGCCATCTTTGCTCATTATCTCCAGATTGTCAAGCATGACATAAGTAAAGATATCGTCATCCGTAAGTTCTGTTATCTTTTTATGTTTTGGCATAATGGATGCCTGATTTCCTGCTTCTGACTCAATGATGTTGTCTGCGGTTATTCCGGAGAGTGTGTACATGACAGGATCTGATACTTTGTTTAGTTCAAGCCCGTTCAGAAGAATACGTACACGAGAGAAACGTGCGATTGCAGCTTCTTCCTTTGATTCGAATGTCAGGCGCATTCCTAGCCTTCCATCCTTGGTCTGAATGTATGCGGTTCTTGAATTCAGCGATCTGTCAAATCCGAATTGGGAAATCTGCGGAGAGGAAATGATATTGGCGCTGGTATAGTCGCTGACAATATATCCTTCAATGTATTTCTGGTCATTTAGGGTAGCGGTACCTTCTGCTCCGTTGATTTTCATACGCAAATCTTCAAAACTCATTTCTCGTGGGTATGCGCTCTGGTGTATTGTTATGCTTTGCTGTACGCTGTTGCCTAAAGCATCTGTAAATGATATCGATATACTCCCGGTTCTGGTAGCATCTCCGTCATTTTGAAGTACTGTATATTCCAGTCCTTCTTTAGTCAGTGCGATGTCTCTTATCCAGTCATTGTCACAAGTAAAAACTATCTGGTCTGTATATACCCATATATTGTTTGCCGTGGTTTCGAACAGGTAGCTGTCACTTTGCCCTCCTATAGTCATTTCAGAATCCTGGAATGTTACTTCCGGGCTTGCATCTGTCTGTGTCACTACTGTAGTGGTAGATGGAGGAACAGTTGTTTCGTCTGAAGATGGTATAGTTACATCAAAAGTTATGTATGCCAATCTTGGCGCACCTGTTTTGTTTTCGCTTACATTGAAGGTTACAGCATCCTTCCCTATAGTAATGTCTGATATCCAGCGTTCGAAATCTTCTGGAACTTCCTCTCCTTCCTCTACCATTTCTTCCGCATATTTTATGCTGGTTTTCAGGCTTTCAAGACCATATTGGATGTTTGTCTTGAAAGGATTTCTGATGCTGCCTGGTGCTCTTAGCAAGGTAAGCGCGGAATTGTCAAACAGAAATGAAGGTTCCGAAACCATTCCTTTTTGTGTCATCATTACAGTATCCCTGACTTCTCCTGAGGTAAATACGATTCCTACTTGTCTTGATACGGCATAGTTTGCTGAGTATGTAAATGTGACATCGTTTATTCCTTCTCCCGAGAGTTTGTTCAGCGATGCCCATTTTACAGGTTTTGTTAATGAAGCAGTCCATGCTCCGTTCGAATACACCATAACGTGTGTGGATCCCGCTTCGGCAGAAAGAGTGACTGCTCTTGATGATATGGCAAGAGGTCTGTCAAACTCGAACGGTTTGTTACAGCCTTGCAAAAGGAGCAGCAAGGCAGAGATAATGATAATTGTATTTGTTAATTTCATATTTTCTGAGTTTTAAAGTCCGCAAGCATTATAAGCCTTGTTGTCTAGAGCGTATTTCGAATATACCACTTCTTTGTCGGGGATAGGATAGTATTCGTGACATGGTTTTAGATTGTCAACACGCGCCTGATAGTCAGTGGATTCCAGAATGCTCTGATAGAATATGCCCCAGCGGACAAGATCATATTTGCGCTGGAACTCACCGAAGAGTTCGCGGGCACGTTCGTTCCTGATTTCTGTCTGGAGACGAACATGTGTACGGTAAGTATAGTCATCAAGACCTGCACGTTTTCTGGTCTTGTTGAGATAGATGACGGATTGTTCGTCTTCATTTAGCTCGTTGTAGCACTCTGCCATCATTAGGATTGCATCTGCGTATCTGAATACCTTATAATTGTTTCCGTCCTGAGTTCCGTGCATATTCGGACACCAGAATTTCGGTCCCATCCAAGGACGAGTATTTACACTCTTGAATTCGTGGCCATTATATCCCCAGGCCATATTGTAGTCTTTTCTTATATCTTTACTTTTCTTTGACTGCTGACCCTGACAGAAAAGTACGCAAGGTCTTGCAGCTGCCCATGTAGTACACTCGGTTCCGAGTTCCGGAATTTCTACGCCATCGAAAGTTGTGATTCCGTTTGATGTTTTTCTGGTAGGGGTGCATACGCAAGCTACGTTGGAAGTGTAAATCAGACCCCCCTGTGTGTAGATGTGCTGTACTTCAAAGATTGATTCAGGAGTGTTCTTGTTGCGGAACATAACATTCTCCTCATATCCGTACTGTGAGAACTCTCCGTAAATCGATTCTATCTGCTTGAGGGCTTCGAGGGCTGTATTCCAATCCTTGTTCCACATGGCAAGTTTGGCAGCAAGCATCCATCCGCAAGCAGCTCCTAGTCTGTGTCCTTCGTTGTCGCTTGTGCGTGTCTGCTTTGCTTTCGGAAGTATTTCCAACAGATCCTTTATCACTTTTTCTCTGGTCTCGTCTGCGTCCATTCTCGGAAGGGATGCGATACTCCTGGTCTTTTACATCGTCAAAATAGAATGGAACGTCGCCGAAGAAACTAGTAAGATGCCAGTAGAAGAGAGCCCTCAATGTCTTTGCTTCACAAAGGAGCTCTATCCTGTCTTCATCGGAAAGACCTTCTGAAGATTCGATTCCGGCGATGGCATAGTTGCATCTTTGTACGCCAAGGTATCCCTGGGTCCACATAGTCTGGCCGAAG
>CALADR010000138.1 GCA_937890845.1 uncultured Bacteroidales bacterium
GCATTTCCTTCCGTCAAAGTACAGCTGCAAATGCAAAGGTTCTTCTCCCAGCAAGATATCCCTGACTGTAAAATGCAAATTTTCAGGATTTTCTCCTCTGTCAAACACGACAGACGCTCCTTTTCCAGGCCATTTGAAACTGATCATTTTTTCAGCATCTTCCAACTTTACATGACCACTGAATGAAACAGTGCCGGACACCTCCGCCTTTTCAGGAGTACAGGAAGTAATCCTGACCCCTTCCACAGCCAATACTGCTTTTCTATGTTCCGTAACAAAAGAAAATCTGAACTTTTCAAGAAAACGTTCACTCACTCTGGCGATGTCTCCAAGATTGAACACAGCATTGTATTTCCTTCCCGGTTCTAAAGCGCCTTCGTCAGGAATGAATTCCACTATAGAGTTTTGCACGGCCCTCACCTGTCCGCTCAAAGCCGGAGAGAATGAAAAAAGCGAATTCAGACTATCCTGTGACATATTTTCCAAATAATGCCAGTCTGAAGAAGATGACAACAATATTTTTACCGGAGATCCGGTGCGAAGCACACCTCCCGTATATGCCTTTATCCATTCTGAAAATTCAGGTGCAGGAGAATCTGAAAGATTTTCCTTACAGGAAGACAAAAATGCCAAACATACCGGCAAGGCCAGAATCTTGAAAATAAAAGCAGAAAAACGTCCCATAACAACTGTTTTTTATGTTTGCCCGTAAGTTCAAGCCAATCCGGCAAAAAGCCTGATTAACTCTCGACACTCCAAATATAACTATTCTGAACTAGTTTCGCCAATGATTGCCAAAAAGTGCAATACAGTGGCCTGTATGCGCAAAAATTGGATAAATATTATTTGGTAATTAAAATTTAATGCATAACTTGCGAAAGTTTTTGATGCTTAATGTTTAACGAACTATTTAAATTAAAACTACGATGAAAGAGCTTGTAGAACAGATTAAGGCAGAGTACGAAGTTTTCGAGAAGAACGCTGAGGCTCAGGTTGAGAAAGGAAACAAGGCAGCAGGAGCCCGTGCTCGCAAGGCGGCTTTGAACATTATGAAAGCAATGAAGGAATTCAGAAGACTTTCTGTTGAAGAATCAAAATAATTCTTTTCTCCATCCGGACACAACAAAAAAGCTGGCTATATGCCAGTTTTTTTGTTATTAACCCCATACGATTACCAGACAAACAGTCACTTTATTTTTCTTTCTCTCAAGATGGTGCAAAAAGTTTTAAAAAAATTCATATTTACATGCAACATTCTTCACACACTTTGCATCTTTGTGTCAGGTTTAGGTTTTAGTACACATTAATAGGAGTCGGTTTTACTTAATTGTTACCGGCTCCTTTCTTTTTCTTCCGGCAGTCGTAGGCAATTGTTATTTCAAAAATTTTGAAACAGCATATTGAACAATTCGTATATTTGCCGCATAAAGCTTGAACCAATGGATTTTATCACTATAATTGACTATATAGGAACGTTTGCTTTCGCGATAAGCGGCATCCGTCTTGCCGCTGCCAAGAATTTTGACTGGTTCGGAGCCTATGTCGTAGGCTTTGTCACTGCTGTAGGAGGAGGAACCCTGAGAGATCTTATGCTGGATGTGACCCCTTTCTGGATGGAGCAGACATCTTATGTCATAATCACTGCATTTGCTCTCCTGTTTGTAGTAATCTTCAGAAAACAAGTAGTCCGTCTGGACAATACATTTTTCATTTTCGACGCAATTGGAATAGGACTTTTCACTGTTGTCGGAGTCGAAAAAAGTCTTGATGCCGGGTATCCTGTCTGGGTTAATATAATAATGGGGGCAATAACCGGAGCAGCAGGAGGTATGTTCCGGGACATATTCATCAATGAAGTGCCTCTTATCTTCAGAAAAGACATATATGCTCTTGCCTGTGTAGGAGGAGGCATCGTATATCATATATTCTACTGGACCGGATGCTCTCATATTGTAACCCAATGTGCTGCCGCCATAGCAGTAATCCTCATAAGAGTACTGGCCGTCAGATTCGGAATAAGCCTTCCTTCACTCAGAAGCGTCGATGAAGTAGAGGCGACAAAACCGAAAAATAAATATGAATAAGAAGAAGGGATGACCTCTAAGCCTTATGGCTTTTTGGACATCCCTTCTTTAATTCAAATCTAGACTAAAGTGACTCAATCAGTTTAGAAAATAGCACTGTCATCCTGTCTGCTGCTGCATCTGCTGCCTCAACTACATCGTCTCCGTTGTTTTCATAATCTGCAGCATAGTCATCGTGTGCCTCATTAGTTATTACAGACATTCCGAAAACAGGAATTGAAGAATGTCTTGCGACTATTACTTCCGGTATTGTGGACATTCCCACTGCATCCGCACCTGCAAGTCTGAAGAACTTGTACTCCGACGGTGTTTCATATGAAGGACCTGTACCTGCCAGATAAACACCTTTTTTCAAATTTATTCCAAGTTCTGCTGCAATATTCTCCACCCTTGCCATCAGACCGGAGTCATAAGGTCTGGTCATATCAGGAAAACGCGGTCCGAATTCATCAAGATTCTTTCCCACCAAAGGATTGGGCAACAGGTTGATATGATCCCTGATAATCATCAGGTCTCCTACCTTGAAGTCGAAATTGACACCTCCTGCCGCATTTGAAACAAATAGATATCCTATCCCTAAAACTTTCATCACCCTTATAGGCAATGTAACAAGTTCCATAGGATACCCTTCATAGTAATGAAACCTTCCCTGCATGGCTATGACAAACTTCCCGCCCAGGGTACCTGCAATGAAGTTTCCCTTGTGCCCGACTGCCGTAGAAACAGGGAAACCAGGTATTTCCTTGTAGGGAATAACGACAGGATCCGCTATTTTTTCAGCCAGCTTTCCCAAACCGCTGCCGAGAACGATACCTACTGCAGGTTTTCTGCCGCCAAGTTTTTCCGACACATAAGCGGCCGCATTATTGATTCTTTCAATTCTTGGATCTTCCATAACAATGTCAATTAAATTTAAA
>CALADR010000139.1 GCA_937890845.1 uncultured Bacteroidales bacterium
TATTTTATTTACTGCCAGAGCCGCTTAGGCGAGGCCATTTTTTAACGAACTATTGACTGGTACAACGACACAGTAAATAAGGCTATGTCCTTCGCAATGAAACAAAAAGACTCTAATTCAATTACACTACGAAAGCAAATTCGCCTTGGAAATAAGAAAGCCGATCTCTGAATTCCGGACCGGCTTTCTTTAAATATATAACTCTAAAATACGTTCAGATGATTATTCTTCCTTCTTGTTAGGATCTGTGAAATCTACATCAAATGATGACCAGACTATATCTGTCCCTGGGAAAGACTCCAAGTTATGCTTGTTTGGAGAAGAGTCCCTCAAGATATTTCCCTCTCCTTCATCAAGCTTCCAGTAGCCTACAAGGCCTTCCGAATCAGGTTTCACGCCCCTGTTCATATTAGCTTTGATAGTGCTCTGAGGCTGACATTTTGTCCAAAGTCGTATTTGTGCGAGTTTCGCTTCCTTACAAGTGAACCAGGACTCGGAACCGCAAAGGGTAAGATTGTCAATAATATAATGATTTTTCTTCGTCATTCCTCCTGCCTTCTCTCCGTCAATATATGCTGTAACCTCTCCGGATGCGGAATAAGTCAAGGCAAAATGATACCATTTATGCCTTTCAAATATAGGAGTAAGTTCAAACTGCGAACCTCCTGTCTTCACCTGCATCTGACGACCGTCAACATTGGCATCACCGAAACGCACATATATTTCTGTTCCGGAAGAACAAGCGACTGAAAATATTGCCTGGTTGTTATCATACATTGCAAGATAATCCATATTGAACCATCCCTCAAGAGTCCACTCATCTGTTTCGATACCCCAATTGTCACCTTTCCAGGACGGCATAGGATTTCTGTCAAACATAGGAACTTTCTGGATAAGCGGTCCTGTAAGCAGGTACATTATGCGACTTGTTGCCTCCATAATCTGAACATCAGTATCAGCTGATACCACTTTCAAAGGAACGCAGTAAGCTTCACCGTTTGGAGTTGAGAAAGGTTTGATGTTAATGTTTATATCTCCGGATGTAGTAGAACCGGCAGGTATCACGCACTCAGTATCAAACTTAAGGAACTCATCAGGCAAGACCTGATAAGATGTTCCATGCTCTGCATTATACTTGTCCATAAACTCAGGAGCAAGACCTATAGTAGCCTTTATATCTTTTTCGGCAGGACGTGCAACCCTCAAATGCAGAAGCGGCTTCATTTATATAAAGTCCGTTCTCCAGTGACTGATAGTTGGCATCATCGCAGCTGGCAAATACAGAAAAAGCCAAAGCGAGAGCACTGAATTTTATTATTCTATTCATATTGTTCTTCAAATATTTTTGGATTACTGTTAATTCTCTGAAGGCTTCTCCCCTTCAGCATCCGGAAGCGGAGAATGAAGGGCTCTCATGGCTTCACGGTATTTTACATATTTCTTGTCGAATACCGGACGGAACGCACCTATACCTCCTATCCTTATATCTTTTCCTTCAACAGGATAAGTAAACTGAGCATACCCTTTAAGCTGGAAAGTAGGCTCTCCTTTTCTAGGAGAGAAATCAGGTCCTCCCGTTGTTCCATAACTCTCGAAGTTGGAATTAAGCACTGTCACTCCGACTATTTTTGATTTAGGCAGAACACCTCCGAAAGTCTTGAACAGCTGCTCAATCCTCCAATCTATTTCAGAGTAAGATCCGTCGTTATAGGCCTGAAGCAGGAAGTAGTCAAGCATTTCGCCGCAAGCGCTGGTCAACTTGTGGGGCTCACCATCAACACAAAGTAAGTTGCCTGTTCCCGACTTAGGGCCGAAGTATTTTGACAACTCATCAAGGAAAATCTGGTTGCGGTCCGCATACGAAGCAATATTTCCACCGTGACCGTAACTTGGCTCAAGGTCGTAGTCAAAGCCGTTGTAGCCATATTTAGCTACTGTATCCACTATAGCCCTCGCATACTTACGGATAGCGCCTTCCATTTTTGCCGGATCGTCATATTTTGAATCAGGGTGTCCTCCATACCAGCCCCAAAATTCTGCAACTGCATCCTTCTCCTCCTCGAATATCTTACCGTTGATTTCATATTTATTGTCGGCAGTCATCTTATAAGGAGTTATCTGCGCACCGATATTATCTACTATGAAGCAAAGAAGCACCTTGGTTCCCTTGATAGTCTGCATCTTTTTCAAATCAGCCTTTCCTTCTTCTGTCAGGTTCTTCCAGTTACCCCACAGTGAAATGAAATCCACAGAATCAGGGATACCCATCATCTGGGTATTCATATTGGCTCCAGAAGGAGACCAGTCGCTGAACCACATGAATGAAACAGGACGGTTTGCAACACCCTTCTCATCATATGTGCGGCTTGCTTTCCATGCACGGAGATTCTCATAATAATCCTCCCCATGGATGGCCCCTTCAACCCCCTCAGGTTCATAATTATTAGCCTCTGGAGTTGTCCAGTCAGAGCAGGCTACAACTGCAAATAGAGAAGCCGCCCCTGCTAGAACTACATTTATTGTCTTTTTCATTGGAATTTTCTTTTACAATTAATATCTCTTGACATCCTTGAGAGCCCACCAAAGTTCAGTGTTGTCAGTATCGCCTCCCTGAAGCATACCGGCAGCTGCATTTACATTGTCTCCATTTCTGTCATACTCACTCTTCGAGAAGCGGAGACGGCGCTGGCCGCGCTCTGAATCAACACCTACTGTAGAAAGGTTATCCTTAGGAGGGAAGATGTACGGATAGCCGGTACGGCGGAAATCGCTCCATGCCTCAAGGCCGTTAGGGAATCCTGCAATCCACTTCTGAGTTATGATTCTCTCAAGTTTCTTGTCATCACTGTCACCGTCATTCCATTTGATGGTACATTTGGACTTGTTGGTCACGCTGTAGCCTTTGTCTGAATCAGTATAGCTTGCAGGTACGGACTTGTCATCAGCAAGATATGCCTCGACTCCGCTTGCGCCCCATTCCTGGAAAGAGAGTCGGATACCTTCGTTATAAAGATTCTCCGGAGTATCCCCCATATTCCATTTTTTAAGGGCTCCTTCAGCACGAAGGAAAGCAGCCTCTGCTGCGAGCATTATAGGCATAGGAGCTGTCTTCTTGCTTTCGTCTGAATAGCTGAGACCGGAGTAAGATGTAAAATCACCCTTGCTCATACCAGCCACACCAGAACGGACTCCCTTATAGTCTCCATCCTTTCCTGACTTGTTCTGGGTAAAATATTTTGCACGGCGAGGATCGTTGTATCCGTTCATATAGGAAACGATACATGCATTTGCCTTTACCTCTCCGCCCCATGCTGTCTCCAGCTGATAATAGCCGTTAACATACCTGCCGTTAAGCTTGTCATATGCACTATCCTCAATAGTAGTCATGACACCTGCAGCTACAGCCTCTTCGGCTTTCTTCTGTGCATATTCAGGATCTACACTGCTGATACGCATTGCCATACGAAGCTTTAGAGTATTTGCAAACTTGAGCCATTTGCTGTTGTCACCGCCATAAACGCGGTCAACGCTTGCAAGAGGAGTCGAGCCACTTCCTGCAGCAGACTGGAGTTCTTTAATTACATTATCCAAATCATCAAACATTGCGTGCCATGCAGTCTTCTCGTCATCATAGCTTACAAAGAAATCACCGTTTGCAACTTTTGAATAAGGAAGAGGGCCCTGAATGGAAGCCACCATCTGCATCACATATACACGGAGAAGCTGCGCCATCTGGAAATAGTATCCCTCTCCACCAGTAAAGCGCTGAACATTGAACCAGCCAGGATAAAGACCTTTACCGCCATCAGCAGTAAAGTACCAGTCTACTGTCCACTTGTTCCACTCATCATCAATATTGAATGTAGAATACAAGTTGTTACGGCTCCATGAATGAGGTGCAGTAACATATCCTCCAAAACAAGCCCAGAATGTATTGTTTCTCTGGCAAGGGTTTTCCTCCGGAGAAGCAAGACAGTCAAGCATTGCCGGGAAGAAACTCGTCACCGGCAAAGACTCAGGCTTATACGGGTTTGTGTTGTACTTCGGAAAATTCTTCGTACACCCCGCCGCTGCGGCAGCAGCTACCGCGATTGTCAGAATATATTTAAATGTCTTGTTCATATTTTTCTTCTTTAGAATTGAAGTTTAACGTTGAATCCGATGTTTCTTGTACTAGGAAGCATGAATGAATCAAATCCCTGATAGTAGTTTGAAGAAACGTTTCCTGAAAGCTCAGGATCGAAAGGAGCCTTGCAGTAAATCATCCAAAGGTTCTTTCCTACAAATCCTACTGTCATATTCATCTTGTCGTTGAACCACTTTGAAGGAAGTGTATAGCTTAAGGTGAGTTCAGAAAGACGGAAGTTGGTAGCATCATAAGTATAGTATGCTGCCTGTCCTGTAATCACCTTATAATAATCCTGCGCAGGAATTATACCGTTATTGATCTTTATTCCTCCTGCATCACGGGCATCGGCCGAACGTTTTGAAACGCCATACTGGTCGAGATACGACTCTGTGGCACTCATAACGATACCTCCTATTCTTCCGGTAAATGTGACACCCAGGTCAATTCCATTCCACCCGAAGTGGGTTGTCCATCCCATATTTATTTTAGGAAGAATAGAACCGAGATAAAACTCTTCATTTTTGAGAGAAAGGCCTTTGTCTGGATCATATTCAACATATCCGTTATAATCTCTTTCAAGAAGGTGATATCCGTAAACATCTCCCATCGAACCTCCTTCCTTAAGGATTACTTTTGCATCCAGACCGCCGAACGCTCCTTTCTCAAGTTTGTCATCCATCTTTATCGGCTCTCCTGTGAAAGGATTGATAACAGAATCAATGAGTTTCATTATCTTATTCTCGTTCCATGTAAGAGTATAGTTTGTAGAGAATGAGAAATCACCCCATGAGTTTGCATAACCTACAGCCATTTCGATACCCTGATTCATTACATTACCGCTCTGCGCAGGCATATTGATATATCCTGAAGCAGCAGGAAGAGCAGCATAGAATGTCTGATTGTAAGTATTTGACTTATAATAAGTAATATCAAAATTAACTGAATTAACAAACTTGGCATTCAAACCGACCTCCCAAGAACGGGTATCCTCAGGCTTGAGGTCAAGGTTAGGATATGTAGAAGAAGAAGACCAGCTGTTTGACTCACCGTCATAAGGGTAGAATACTTTTGTCATGAAACGGTCATAAGAACTACCTACAGTAGCATACGAACCACGCACTTTCAGGAGATTGAGCCATCTTGGTGCATTGAACATATTGGAAATCACTGCTGAAAGACCTACAGAGTAGTAACCGAAAGACTTGTAGTTTGAGAATGCAAGTTTTGACTCCCAGTCCTGACGGTAAGTACCTGTAAGATAAAGCATACTCTTATAAGCGAGTTCGGCACTTGCAAAAACTGCCTGCGACTGGTCATGCCATCCTTCCTGCTGGGGCTTGTACTTTGTAGTCATATCCAGATTATGGATAGCGAAGAAGTTAGGTATATCTTTCAGCTGACCATTATAGCCGAGCATCTCATATACTGTATTGTTTATTGAGCCTCCGACATTGGCATTGAGAGAGAAATCTCCCCATGTCTTGTTCACTGTAGCTATGGCGTCTGCATAAGTGTTGTTCATCTGGGAAGTAATATCCCTGTAGGATCCGTTAGGACCGGCCCATATAGCATCCGTAGTAGCATAAAGTTTATAGGTAAGCCTGTTTGTGTAGTTATCTACCTTAACACGTCCGGCTACTTTGAGCCAGTCTGTAATGTCATATGTAAGCGAAGCATTGAACATATAACGCTTCTTCTTATTCTGACGAACTTCGCGGTTCTGCACCCAATAAGGGTTTTGCATACCCACACCGTCATTTCCGTAAGGCCAGAAAACTGTGCTGTAACCCAAAGCAGAGTCATAGCGCTCGTAAAGCTGGATATCAGACCAGTTGTCAGAACGAGGGAAAAGATACAGACCAGGAAGCGGGTTGTAATAAAGACCCTGCGAAGTAAGGTTCTTGTCATCCTGCATTATGAAGCTTGCCCCCATATCAAGGGTAACCTTATCCTTGAAGAACTTTGTGGTGTTGCGTCCCGAGAAGTTGTAACGGTTATATCCGCTGTTTGGAAGAATACCGTTAGTATTAGTTGTAGAGACTGAAAGATAAGTCTGGTTTTTCTGAGTACCTGTAGCAAGAGAAACAGAGTTGATTACGTTTGTTCCGGTATTGAAGAAATCACGAGGATTGAAGTTTGAATTTACAACAGATCCCCAGCTTCCGATAGAACCTGCAGGATTACCGTATTTGCTCTGCATTTCAGGCATTTGCCAGATTTTTGAGAAAGTGGTGTTGTTACTGATAGTTATAGTAGTTTTGCCTTCAACACCTTTCTTGGTAGTAATGAGTACAACTCCGGACGCAGCCTGATTACCGTAAAGTGCGGCAGCTGCAGGACCTGTAAGCATACTGATACTCTCGATATCCTCTGGGTTCAAGTCCGCCACACCATCTGTTCCCGGCTGGTCAGACATATTGTTAGCCTCAGAAGAGTTTGAAAAATTGAACATAGGAATACCGTCAATTACATAGAGAGCCTGATTGGATCCTGTAATGGATTTCACACCACGCATAACTACGCGGGAAGCACCGCCAGGACCGTTGGATCCTGAATTGATGGTAACACCGGCAACCTTACCTACAAGAGAATTCATGAAGTTTGCATCCTTGACAGCCGTCAATTCATCTCCCTTCATTTCCTGCACATTATAGGAAAGCGCCTTTTCAGACCTCTTGATACCAAGAGCCGTCACCACCGCATCGTCAATGAATTCAGCGGACTCGGCCAATGCAATGTCAAGCTTTGCCTGACCCGTATATGCAACTTCCTTTGTTTCATATCCAATGATTGAAACAACGATCACATCTCCGCTTTTAAGACCGGACAGAGAATATGCTCCATCGATATCTGTAGTGACACCATTTGCAGTGCCTTTTACCATAACAGCAGCACCTATAACAGGACCACCAGCATCGGTAACTATTCCACTGACCCTACCTGACAAATCGTCCTGGGCAAAAGCCTCGGCAGAAGCCAGTAAGTTAAGAGCTGCAAATGACAAAATAGCCATACAGCATCTAAGGGTAATAAGACTAATTTTTTTAACCATAAATAGGATTTTTATAATAATTTATTATCACTATCGCGGTAAAATTACATATAAAATTATTATTTTCGACATATTTTTTCAATAATCTCACTTTGAATCCTTCTAAATTACCAAAAATTTTGATTTTCAGTAAATACAGAATATTTTAAAATGTCTTATATCTGACAATCATGCAAATGCAAGATTATGTTTTGAACTTCAATAAGAAACTGTTTAAATTTTTGTCATCATAAATTTTATGAGATATTTTCGTGGATGTTTTGTGACTTTTTTGAAAAAATTTTAAACTGCGTCTAAATATTACGATATTTCAGACTAAAACTTACAAATATATTTACGATGAATAAAATTCTTATTTCTGCTATTGCACTGTTATCTTCGGTGGCCCTGTCCGGGCAATCTTCAAAAGACTGCCACACTGAATGGAAAACCCAATGCGGCACACCAACAAATCAGGAAAGATTTCCTCTGGCAAATTATTCAGAACTCCCCCAGCATGCAAAGCCGGACTCTTCAGCATGGAGTAAAGTCAATGGGACTAAATTAACATGGGGAAATATTGACACCAGATATTCAAAAACGGAAATTCCTGAAACCACTGCCGGAAAAAATCTGAAAATCAAAGGATGGAGAGGCGAAAAAGTAATGGCCCAGGCAGTCATATGGACATCCGAAACTATAGAACACCTTAACTACGAAATATCCTCACTGAAAAACAGCAAAGGTGCTGTCATTGAGAGAAACAACCTTGAAATAGGATTTGTACGATATGTGATGACGGACGAGGCCAACCCTGAAGGATCAGGCAACTGCGGAGAACGTCCTGACCATACATTATTTGACTCGACGATGGTAGCAGACTGTATCGACCCGCAGCTCAAAGAAATGCGTCTTCAAAAAATGAACAGTCAGGCTGTCTGGATAGGATGTAAAATTCCACGCAACATAACCCCTGGTACTTACAGAGGCAAATTCCATATAAAAGACGGAGATAAACTTATTGGAAGCCTGAACCTGGAAATCACAGCCGGAGACAGACTCCTGCCGGAGCCAAACGACTGGAGATTTCACCTTGACCTGTGGCAGAATCCTTTTGCAGTAGCACGCTACTACCAGGTACCTTTGTGGAGTACAGAACACCTCAATGCAATGCGCCCTGTCATGAAAAGACTGGCAGATGCAGGCCAGAAAGTAATAACTGCCAGCATAATGCACAAGCCTTGGAACGGACAGACCGAAGACTATTTTGAAAGTATGGTCACCTGGATAAAAAAAGTTGACGGAAGTTGGGATTTCCAGTTTGATGTATTCGACAGATGGGTTGAATTTATGATGAGTATTGGTATCGACAGACAGATTAACTGCTACTCAATGGTACCTTGGAGACTGTCGTTCCAGTATTTCGACCAGGCGTCAAACAGTCTGCAGTTTATTGAAACCGCTCCCGGAGAACCTGAATACGAGGAAATGTGGTCCAGCATGCTTACTGCATTCGCAAAGCATCTTAAAGAAAAAGGATGGTTTGACATATGTACCATAGCTATGGACGAACGCCCTATGGAAGTAATGAAAAAGACCCTGGCAGTGATAAGAAAAGCCGACCCTGACTTCAAAATTTCTCTTGCAGGTAACTATCATCCTGAAATAGAAAAAGACATGTACGACTATTGCATCACTATAAATGAAAATTTCCCTAAGGAGGTCCTGGCCAGAAGAAAATTGGAAAATAAAGTCACTACTTTATATACATGCTGCTCAGAGCGCTACCCTAATACATTTACATTCTCGCCTGCAGCCGAAGCAGCTTGGATAGGATGCTATATGGCAGCTGCCGGTGTGGACGGATACCTCAGATGGGCCTATAACAGCTGGACACTCGAGCCTCTTCTTGATTCAAGATTCAGGACTTGGGCCGGCGGAGACACATACATTGTATATCCTGGCGACAGAAGCTCCATAAGGTTTGAGCGTCTTATCGAAGGAATCCAGATATATGAAAAAATCAGGATACTGAAAGAAGAGTTTACAAAATCAGGAAATACAAAAGCTCTATACGGAATAGAGGAAGTTCTGGCAAGCCTGAAGTTGTCTGAACTGCAATCCAGACCTGCCGAGACAGATGTAAGAATGATAAAAGAGCTTATCTGCCAGTTCTGAACGCAAAACAGGGGCTGGCTCTTGATTTTAAGCCAGCCCCTGTTTTAGGGTATCATAATATTTACGACTATCTGAATTACCTATTCATCGGTCGATTACAGCGCTGAATCAATGAGCCTTCTGAAGGCACGACCTCCGTTGTCAACAACATCCTGCCCTGAAAAAGAATTCACTGAAACAGAACTTTGCTCAGGAACCGAAGTATCAGGCAACTCAAGTTTCTTGCCTTCTGCAACATCTTTTCTGACAAGGAAGTAGAATCCTGCTGTATGATTATACTCATTGTTAAGGAATTGATCCTTTCCTACATCCCCTGTAGTACTTATACCATAAGGCCAAATACTCATCATTGTCGCCCCTTCTCCAGTCACAGGATCTGTATAGTTCTCCGGCAAAAACTTTATGATTGTCTTGTTAAGGTTACCGACAAATCCCCTGAAACCTTTCATCCATGACGGCATGGCTTCAGCCATTTTGTCATCGAAAGGAAGATAAAGAGGTTTTTTATCAT
>CALADR010000140.1 GCA_937890845.1 uncultured Bacteroidales bacterium
AAAAGGGCGATCTGGTAGGATTTATAGGAGGAAGCTTCAACGATGAGCTCGGTGCTACATATATGGAATTCAAATATGTCTGACAATGGAGATTTACACTAGAGAAGCACGGAAAGAAGATGCGGGAGATATAGCAAGACTATTTCTGATGGCATGGCCGGTAGAAGAATTCCTCGCTATGGACCCGTCACTAACGGAAGACGGTCTGGCAGAAATCGTTAAAGGGTATGTCGAGTCCGAAAATACAGTCTATAGTTTTAGAAATACGATTGTGGCGGTAGGATCCGGCGATGAGGGGGAAATTATTGCAGGTGCGATTAACGGTTATGATGGAGAGCTTTACCAGGAACTGAAGAAGCCTGTAGTGGAGGATTTGCGCAGGCGCTTCCCTTCTGCCAGGAAAGATTACGGAGATGTAACTGAAACAGAAGCCGGAGAATACTATCGGGACTCTATCGGTGTCCGTCAGGATATGCGTTCACACGGAATAGGGACAAAGCTATTTGATGCTATCCTTTTAAAGGTGCGGTCAGAAGGTCACAGAACAGTCGGTCTTATTGTGGATATAGACAAGCCTAAAGCCGAAGCACTTTATGTAAGGCTCGGATTCCGTCACGTAGGTTACAGGGATTTTATGGGGCATACGATGAAGCACATGCAGCTTGAATATTGATTCTCTGACCATTATATGAAACAATTGTCTGTCATTGTTCTGATTTTACTGTCAATAGCGGCCTGTGCCTTCTCAGACCAGTGCCTGGCACAGCCAAGAACATTCGGCGGACAATTTTCACTTAACGGTATTGAACTGTCATATCAGCACAGTGCGGGAGATTCCGTTTTCGTAGATATTAATGCCGGGGTGGATTTTTCAGAACTCCTTGGTGGCAAAGCGTCTGTTCCGGGATGTAAAGCAAGAATATCATATAACTTTCTGTTTTTCAGAAGGCACTACGAAAGCGGAAGCCTTTTACTGTACGCAGGTCCTGGTATTGCTGTGGGTTATGTCAGGAACAAGGGTGATTTCGGACCTATGCTGGGGATATGCGGAAGATTCGGCCTTGAATTCAATTTTGAATCAAGGCCTGTTGTGTTTTCGATAGATATGATACCGGTACTTCCCATACATATGAGGTCGTCAGGCAGAGAGTCAAGCCTTGACTTCTTCAGAAACGGATTACTGTTGTCATTATCGCCTGTACTTGGAATCAGATACCGCTTTTAAAAGTTATGATAAGAATTGAAAAATTACTTTGTCTGATTATTTTCCTCTGCATGTCTTTGACAGCCTTTGCCGGTGATATGCAGCGGAGAAGTTTTTCCAGGCTGACTTTTGGGGTGGAGGGAAGTTTTGCCGGAACATTTCTGTCATACAGGCACTCGAATTTCATATCAAACTACGGATACAGGATTGACAGAAAGACTTACAGGCACAAGTTCCATGGGAACGGGGAGATTTTGCTGCATATAGGCTGTAATATTTCTCCCAGTGTAAATCTTTCATTATATTCAGGATATAGTGGAGCCTGTAAGGACGGACGTATATTTCCGCTCGACCTGAGGCTGACCTGGTTCCCTTCGAACAAGGCTGATAAAGACAGATGGTTTGCATTTCTTGATGCCGGTCCTGCGCTGAAAAAGGCTGGCAAAGAGTCAAGTCTGGCAGGTACGGGAAAACTCGGAGGCGGATACAGGATAAGCATTACAAGATCCGTAAAGTTGGATTTTCTGGTATCTTTAAGACAGGTTTTCATGAAAGACATGATCGTAAAGACAGATATGGCTGAAAACCAATACATAGATGAAAATAGGATACGAAGGAACAATACTGCATATACAGCTATTACATTTGGTATCGGACTTGCTTTTTAGTCAGTTTCGTATTAGGTTGATTAGTAAAATCTAGTATCTTTGCAAGTTATCTGTAGTTTTGTGACTGTTGACTGAACATAAATTAAAACAAATATAGATATATGAACAACAGGATTTCAGAGAAAATACGCTATGTGGGAGTTAATGACCACACTAAAGTCATTTTCGAAGGACTTTGGCCTCTGCCTTTCGGAGTAAGCTACAATTCCTATCTTGTCATTGGCGAGAAGATAGCACTTGTCGATACTGTAGAAGCAGGTTTTGAAAAAGAGTACCTCTCGAATATAAAGGCCGAAATAGGGGACAGGAAGATAGATTATCTGGTAGTAAACCACATGGAACCTGACCATTCTTCACTTATAGCTTTCATGAGAGAGCAGTATCCGGAAATTCGCATTATTACAAGTGCCAAGGCTGTGCCGATGATTAAAGGATATCATGGTGTTACAGATAATGTATATGCTGTCAAGGAAGGTGAGGAAATAAGTCTTGGAGGCGCTACACTTCGCTTCTATATGGCTCCAATGGTACACTGGCCGGAGACTATGGTTACATATCTGGCTGAGGAGAAGACTTTGTTTTCAGGAGATGCTTTCGGAACTTTCGGAGCCCTTGACGGGGGTGTGACCGATTCTCAGGCCCACATGTGTGGATGGCTTGACAAAGCTGAAAATTGCTTTGAAGAGTTCAAGGATGAAATGACAAGGTATTATTCAAATATTGTAGGAAAATACGGACAGACAGTGCAGGCTGCACTTAAAAAACTGTCAGGTCTCGAAATCTCCAGGATATGCAGCACGCATGGTCCGGTATGGGAAACACATATACCAGATGTCGTAGGATACTATGACAGACTTAGCAAGTATGAAGCAGAGAAAGGCGTATGTATAGTTTACTGCAGCATGTATGGCAACACGGCAAAAGCAGCAAAAGCTCTTGCTGCAGAGCTGGCTTCCAGAGGTGTAAAATACGCAATCCATAACCTTTGTACTGAAAACCTGTCGTATGCATACCGCGACTTGTTCAAGTATGATACTCTCGCCGTAGGAGCTCCTACTTATAACAATGATATATTCCCGCCTGCATATACCTTTATGTACGGAGTAGGGGCAAGGTTGGTAAAGAACAAGAAATTCTTCGCATTCGGTTCATATACATGGGCAGGTGTCAGCGTCAAACTTCTTAATGAGATGGCTGAAAAGCAGGGATTCAGCCTTATTTCAGGAGGACAGTCTTTTGCTCAGGCATATTCTGAACAGAAGTGTGACATGGCTGCTGTTGCAGATTTGATGGCTGCCGCAGAATAAGAAAACATTTAACCTTAAATGGGGTGAACTTAAAGCCTTATGGCTTCAGGTTCACCCCATTTAAGGTTTGCGCATGGTCAAGACCTTATCTCGTTCTGCCGCCCAAATGTCTTACGCGGCTTAAGTTGAAGTTAAGACCGAAGTTGAGATTTAAATTCATCTTTTTATATGGAACACCTATTCCAATACCC
>CALADR010000141.1 GCA_937890845.1 uncultured Bacteroidales bacterium
GGATATAATCAATCCTGCGTTGCTTGATTATGCAGCTTCAAGAGGTATCCCTTCCGATATCCTGAAGCAATTCTGCAGGCAGGTACACTATCGTAATCTGAATAACGGCAGGGAATATTTTGCCATAGGTTTTCCGAACAACAACAGTGGATATGTGCTGCGCAGTGCCTGTTTCAAGGGAACTTCCAAAGGCGGTATCACTACACTCGCCCCTGACGGACGCATGATACAGCGTCCGATGTCTGAGATAACACTTGTCTTTGAAGGATTTTTTAATTTCCTGTCATATTTGGCTATCAAAAAGAGAACCTTGCCAGGAGATGATGTGCTTGTCATGAACAGCATCGGGAATATAAAAGCTTCATTGCCATGGATTTCCGCACATAAGGAGGCGGAGTGTTATCTTGACAATGATGCCCCTGGCAAAAAAACGCTTGACAGTATAGCGGCAAGATGTCCGGGAGTGGAAGTCGGAGACCATTCCATAGAATACGGTGGCTTCAATGACCTGAATGACTACCTGAAATCCATGCTTGACTCCGGGCAGGAAATTAAGCAAACAGACAACTCGCTTTCAAGACATATTGGACTTTAGTTATGGGAATGACAAACATAGACCAGATTGCCGGGAAATATGCCGATATTTTCGTGGCGAGATTTTCAGAAATCGATGCCTATGGCTGGACGAAACCATGGATTTCCGCCCGTCCTGATATTGTCCCGCAGAACATTTCCGGACGGGCATATCATAATGGCAATTCCTTGTTCCTTATGCTTGTGACCTCGGTGAAGGGGTACAGGTATCCGTTGTTCATGACATACAATCAGGCATGGAACTTTGGTGCAAGCGTGCTCAAAGGAGAGACCTCGTTCCCGGTGGTGTACTGGTCAGAAGACGTTTGTGATGCATTGACTGGAAAGAAGGCAGACATTACTCCGGAAGAATACCGTTTGCTTGATAAGGAAGATAAACTGAACTACAAGTTGCGCTACCGGATGATAAAGAACAGCGTGTTCAATCTGGACCAGACCGACATGGCGACAGCGAGACCGGATCTGGTAAAAAAAATTGTTGCAAAATACGATACAGGCTCCGCTGTCACCGTCAGGGAGGCGGAGGTCAGCAAGGTGGATAAGATGCTAATGGACAAGAGCTGGTTATGTCCTATAAAATTATCGGATGGAAATTCGGCATATTACAGTCTGTCGAAGGATTATATTGAATTGCCCTCAAAAGATCATTTCCCAGACCAGAGGCATTTTTACGGAACACTTTTCCATGAAATGACACATTCGACAGGACACGCCGGACGTCTGGACAGGGACATGACCGGCAGTTTCGGCTCGAAACTTTATGCCGGAGAGGAATTGGTGGCAGAACTCTCCTCGGCCATTCTGTCTGGCATAGCAGGACTAGATTCGACCATCAAGGAAGAAAGCCTCCAGTATCTGAAGAACTGGTCAATTGCAATATCCGAAGATCCGAAGCTGATATTCACGGCTGTCGCCAAAGCATCTGCCGCAGCGAATATGATCT
>CALADR010000142.1 GCA_937890845.1 uncultured Bacteroidales bacterium
CCCGGACAACATTTGACAGCAGAGTCTTTACAACCTTGCTTATATATCTGCTGTCATTCAACTGTCTCTGTATAAAGCCTTCAGGAATATCTTCCGCAAGAAGATTGCGTCTTTTGGCAGAGCTCTCCCGACTAGCATAATTTTCCTTTACAAATTTTTCATAAGCCTCGACAGACAGTATTTTCACAGTCCTTCCGCCACTCAAAGTTACGAACTTATTTACCTCGGATTCACAAATGACTTTGTTGTTGAATGAGTCGTCAAAATATAGTGATTGCGGTATGATATGTTCTATCTCATATTCCGATGTAAACAATTTTCCCAAAGGAATAATCTGTCCGGTATAAGGTGAGCGGTACTTCTGTTCAAGCCATATCTTATATTTCAAGACTTCCTTTGAAGTAGGACGTTTTGCTGTATCCGAACTGTCAAATTTCTTAAGTATAGCATCTATATCATCAGGGATTTCAGTATTTTCCAGGATTGAGTTTTCATAGATACGCAATATTTCCTGCTGAGACGGAGAGTTAGGACGGACATTGTCGATATCAAACTCAGGATTCATAAATTCCGTAAGCATTGCACGGATACGCAAATTGGTGTTCTCATTTTTAAGAACCTGTTCAGTGATACGTTTTCTCTTGTCAGCAGGATTTTTCATTTCCCTTCCAAGTTCAATATGTATCTCATCTATCTGTCCTTCCGCTTTCCAGATATCACGGACAGTCCTGAGAGTTTCCGTGATGACACTCTCGACAATCGGATTGCGAAGCGAATGTTGCTTGAAGTTTTTCAAGTATCTGTCAATATCATCTGGGGAAGACCACTTTTCAATATCTTTTGATTCAGAATGCCTGTTATAAATTACATAGCAGGCAAGCCATACAGGAAGTCCTTGAAAATCAGACGCAGACTGAAGTTTAACAGCCTTTTTTCTGACACGTTCAGCTATTTTTTCGTCATATTCTCCGGAAAGGATTTTCTCAATTCTTTCTTTGGTTTTGCTGTCAATGGCATCTGCACTCCAGTATTTTCCTGCCCTCATAATAGTCAGTAATCTCTTCAGGGCTTTCTCGGAGTATGAGGCATAATCTTTTTCATATGGAGGCTGCTTGGAAAAGACTTCGGCAAACTCATCAGGCAAACTATATCTTTCAGCAAATTTCTCCAGTGCCTTTTTTATTTCTACCTTGTCTTCTACAGAGTACATGATATGCCATAGTTCATACTGTCTTTCCGAAGTAAGGAAGTCAGCAGGCACTCCGGCCTTTTTTAAAGACTTCAGAATGGAGCCTCTTGTTTCGTTGGCCGGATATGACTTTTCCTCTACATAGTTCCAGCGGTATTTCTTTTGAGAAGCTTTATCCAACTGAAATCCCGGATATGACAGGATGGCCTTTTGGTCAATGGATTCCTTGTCATTGAGCCAGCTGAACAAGTCAGCCAAAGTACCATAATCAGGTATGAATTCAGCAGTTACGTCAATATTCTCCTTAATTTTGCCATCTATTTTCCTCTCACGTTCATAAATCCTGAGATTTGAGAGGAACTGCCATAATCTGAATTCCTGAAAATAAGGATTTGACTTGGGGGCACATTTTATATGTGCTGTCTTCTTACCGTCTGAGGACAATCGCTGATCAGTGATTTTTTGCTTTTCAGTGGTCTTTGATAAAATATTATATCATTGATAAACAGATATTTAAACCCTCTGCCGGCAATACTGTTGCGATATGCTTCATTTCTTGGGTACAGTGCCTGAATGCATTTAGAATACAATTCTTCTGACTGTAATTCGGGATTCAGTCTGATTTGCGTTTCAAGTATGACTTCAAGCTCTTTTCTGTAATACTTTCTTTCTACTGTACGGACAAGTTTGCCTCTAATTTTAGCGGAAGGTAAACCAAGCAACGAATCATAGATAAATTCTCCTACTGTTTTTCCCGAACAGTCGATTTCATATTCAGTCTTCTTTTTAAGCAATGTCCAGTCATCGTCACCAGGTATTCTGAATGAGCGCTTTATATTTCCTTCCTTGTCAAGTTTAGGCTTGCCTTCAGAATCAAGGGCAGTAGTGACAATGAAGTCTTTGACTTTTCCTGTCCAGTCCGGAGCGACCCTGAATGTCCTGCGGTAAACCCAACCATTTTCCAGCTTTATTTCAAACCAGGAATCTTTTTCCTTTTTCTCCTCTGTTTCAATAACTTCAACAACTTTCAACGAGTAATATTCCTCCAGTTTTGAGGGGCTTTCCTTTTCATCTTCTCCTCTCAACTGATAATATCCGCGTTTCTGGTTGAAACTCATCAGTATCCAGGCTAATTCATATTTGGATACCGGCTTGGTCAAAGCCTTTTTGCGGAGATAGTAAAGCGTCCAGTCGTAAGGAATCTTTTTTCCATTTTTAAGGACATCTGGATTACGCAAGGCAAAATCCTCCAGCATTTCCAAGAAACTGTCCAGGAAAATGAATTCAGCTTTGCCGGATTCGTTTGTTTTCCATGCTATTTTCGGTTCAGTTCCTTTGATGAGTTTGCCGTATTTATCCAGACATTGTGTATAATGATAGGGGAGACAGCCTGTTATCGACAGGACTCTGTTCAGGCGCTC
>CALADR010000143.1 GCA_937890845.1 uncultured Bacteroidales bacterium
ATCAGACAAGGTATTCTATTCATAAAATGATACCTGATTATTGTTTGAAGTTTGCTTCATGGTGATGAGCAAATGTCAGACTATAAGAAGAGCATCTCCGTATGGCCCGAACTTGTAGTTTTCCTTAAGTGCGGTGTCATACGCCTTCATTACATTTTCATAACCTCCGAATGCGGCAACCGACATAAGCATTGTAGAGCATGGCATATGGAAGTTTGAGACAATGGCATCAGGAATGGCAAAACGGTATGGCGGGAAGATGAATTTGTTTGTCCATCCGTCGTATGGTCTGACTTCGTCATTGGTAGTGACATATGTTTCCAGTCCTCTTATGACAGTGACGCCTACTGCAAGTACCTTATGCCTGTTGTGTTTTGTGTCGTTTATTATCTGAGCTGTTTCATCTGTTATTATAAGTCTTTCGGAGTCCATCTTGTGCTTTGACAAGTCTTCCACATCTACTGATCTGAAGTGTCCGATACCCATATGCAGAGTTATGAAAGTTTTATTTATATCTTTGAGAATCATTCTGTTGAATAGTTCTCTACTAAAGTGCAGGCCTGCTGCAGGAGCAGATACTGCACCTTCATGTTCTGCAAATATAGTCTGGAAGTTCTCCTTGTCTTCTTCAGTTACATGATCTTTGACCCATTTCGGTACAGGTGTTTCTCCCAATCCGAATAGCGTTGACTTGAAGTCTTCGTAGTTTCCGTCATATAGGAATCTTAGCGTTCTTCCTCTTGATGTGGTATTGTCAATCACTTCGGCTACAAGACTTTCGTCGTCTCCGAAGTAAAGTTTGTTTCCAATTCTGATTTTTCTTGCGGGATCAACTATGACATCCCAAAGCCTTTGCTCTCTGTTGAGCTCTCTTAGAAGGAACACTTCTATGTCTGCTCCTGTCTTTTCCTTGTTTCCGTAAAGTCTGGCCGGGAACACTTTAGTGTCGTTAAGTACAAAGGTGTCACCTTTCCCAAAGTAATCAATGATGTTCTTGAAAAGTTTGTGTTCGATTTCTCCAGTATCTTTATGGAGTACCATCAGTTTGCATTCATCTCGCCATCTCGGCGGTTCTGTGGCGATTCTGTCTTTTGTGAGATTGAACTGGAATTGTGAAAGTTTCATATTGAATTACTATCGTTTTAACAGTGTATATACATATCTTTATACGATTTATTGGAGAAATTGTTTCACTGTTTCTGTAAAAAGATAAAATATAAATTATACTTTGGCCTCTCTGAAGACTTCTTGTATTGACGGGTAAGTTTTTTTTAGGAAAGGAGGAAGACTTGATTTGGCTACCCATGCCGCCTTTGTTATATCCTCCTCTTTCTGCGGTGTCAGATCTACCGGGTCCGTATAAAGCATGTCAAACCACCACGTGTGTTTCAAATGCCATATCCCGTCTCTTTTGTAGCAATGGTCTGTTATGCAAATAAGTCTGCCGAGTTCCAGATGGTTCACTCCTGTTTCTTCCTGTACTTCGCGCAATGAGGTGATTTTTATGTCTTCGCCTTCTTCCTGGTGTCCTTTCGGAAGATCCCAAAGCCCGTTTCTGTTTATCAGCAGAAAGTCGCCGCGCCTGTTGGATACCAGTCCTCCACCAGCATTGACTTCCTTGAATTCATTGCATATTTTCCTGTATGTGCCGGAGGTGTCACCGGTCGGTATGTATATTCTGTGAAGTGATTCAGATTGTTCGAACATTCCTATCAGAGAGTGTATTTCAGATGCGTCTCCCAATGAGAACTGTATGGCATTGGGGTCAGTCAGGGCCTGTTCGTCAGGCGGACAGATAATTATACATCTCTTTTCGAAGTATATTTTGTGCATTTCAATCTTAATTTTCTTAACTTTGCATCGTTATTCTATGCAAATATACGTTAAATAAACAATACTATGGAATCAATGGAAAGATCGGTTGCAAAGTCACTGCTTGATATAAAGGCAGTAATGCTGAATCCTGAAAAACCTTTTGTTTGGGCTTCGGGTTGGCTATCCCCAATATATTGCGACAATAGGAAGATTCTGTCATTCCCGCAGTTGAGGGAGCAGGTTTGCCGTTTTATGGCAGATATTATAATGAAACGTTATCCTGACGTGGAGGTTATAGCAGGTGTCGCTACCGGAGCCATAGCTCACGGAATGCTTATAGCCCATATGCTTGGGAAACCGTTTATATATGTGCGTCCTAAGCCGAAGGATCATGGAACTGGTTCTCAGATTGAGGGAATACTGGAGTCTGGAGCCAAGGTTGTCGTAGTAGAGGATTTGATTTCTACTGGAGCAAGCAGTTTGTCTGCAGCAAATGCGCTGGTTAACGCAGGTGCGTTTGTTCAGGGAATGGTGGCGATCTTCTCATATAATTTCGACCAGTCAAGAAAGGCCTTTGAGAATGCCAACATTGAACTTACTACACTTACCAATTATGATGCTCTGATAGAGGCGGCGCATGAGGTGGGTTATGTAGCCGAGTCTGATCTTAAACTTTTGAAGGAGTGGCGTTATTCTCCAGCTACCTGGGGTAAAAAAGAGTAGGTATGGCTGTTGATATCAAGAGCAAGCATGCTGTAGTTTCGAAACCGCCTTTCGAACTTTACATGGCATTCGTCGATATGAGGAACTTTGTACAGTTTCTCCCTGAGGACAAGAAGGAGGGGGTGACGGCGGACTATGATTCCTTGAAAGCTACTGTCCATGGTTTTTCCATAGGGGTAAGGATAAATGAACGTGTCCCGTATTCAAGAATAGACTTCAAGGACGAAGGAGCTCCATTTGCCTTTTCTGTATCAATGCATTTTGATGCAGCACAGTCTGACCCGTACAAAACCGAATTTTATATCGAATTGTCGGCAGAGCTCAATCTTATGATGAAGATGATGCTTGGGTCAAAGCTCAAGGATGCTTTGGATAAAATGGTTGATGGCCTGGTGGCTGTATCTGAAGGACGTATGCCGGAAGGCGTGGATCCGTCAATGTTTAAGGATGGACGTCAGAACTAGTGAAATATTCAGGAGTTATCTCCAGGAAGCGATAGGGTATGAAAATGCCTCTGTCGCTTTTTCTGCTTTAGAAGAGCCGGCCTCCGTATCGGTACGGAGAAATCCGTTTAAGTCTGGTTCTCTCAGTTTTGACAGTATGGGTAACGTCCCATGGTGTCAGGATGGTTTTTTCCTTGACGGTCGTCCGGTATTTACGTTGGATCCGGCTTTTCATGCAGGTGCATACTATGTCCAGGATTCATCTTCCATGTTTGTAGGACATGTTGCCAGAAAAATTATCGATAACTTTCAAGACAGGAGAATCCTTAAAGTCCTGGATTTGTGTGCTGCACCGGGGGGCAAGACAACTGATCTTGCTTCTGCATTAAGAGCTGTACGCGGCAGCGATTTCCTGCTGGTGTCCAATGAAGTAATGAAACAGAGAGTTTCTGTCCTTGCTTCAAATGTTGCTGTGTGGGGAGATCCTTGTGTTGTAGTGACTTGTGACGATCCTGCGCGTTTTGCGGATATGGAAGGTTATTTTGATATTATTCTTGCTGATGTACCTTGTTCCGGAGAAGGTATGTTCCGTAAGGATAAGGAGGCTATGGAACAGTGGTCACCTGAAAATGTGAGGCTTTGCCAGGGCAGACAGAGGCGAATAGTGGCTGATGTATGGCCTGCTCTTGCGGATGGTGGGGTGCTTATCTATTCTACCTGTACTTTTAACAGGTTTGAAAATGATGATAATGTAAAGTGGATTGCAGAGGAATTGGGTGCGGAATGCATTTCAGGAAAGGAAGAATGTCATGTAATTGACTATCCCGGAGTGTTAAAGACTGAATGCGGGTTCAGCCTGGTGCCTGGCCATGTGCGCGGCGAAGGGCAGTATTGCAGTGCACTGCGCAAGTCAGAGTCTGCCGGAGGAGAAGTGGCTGGCAGGAAGTTGAAGCTTGACCATCGTTCACCGGGAAAGGGACAGAAAGGAAAAGTTTCCTTGCCATCCGGATTATTTGACGGAAATGTCCGTACTGTGCTTAAAGGTGATATGTTTAAAGTGATACCTGAATCTGTTGCAGATGAGGTGCTGGAGATAGAGTCGTTCTTGCATGTGATATTGTCTGGGTGTGCTGCCGGTGTCATGAAAAAAGATTCCTTTGTCCCGGATGCGGATATGGCTTTTTCCGTTATTTTCAACAAGGATGCCTATCCAATTATAAATGCAGAACTGGATATTGCATTGTCTTTCTTGAAAGGAAATGCTCTGGTGCTTCCTGAAATTTCCAGAGGATATGTGTCTGTTTGTTATAATTCCTTGCCTTTGGGATTTGTGAAAAATTTGGGAAATAGGTCAAATAACCTTTATCCTAAGGGACGCCGTATAAGAATGGACATAGGCAAATGAAGCACAGTTTTGTCATTATAGATTTTATAAGTTATTTTTGAGAAAAATTTAACTGGCTTTTATTTATGGTCAAAATGTTCGTAGCAGCGGCAGCTGCCTTTTTATTTGCAGTAGCAGGAATTTCTGCGCAGGATCTTGATTTTGCGGAAAAAGGCGAACTTGTCAGAAAGTACTCTGACAGGTATAATCTTCTCGTATCCAAATTGGGTCAGGCCGGAGTAGGTATTGAAACAGTGTTGGATGGCTGGGCTGCAGTGGATTCTACTGATGTCGATCTTCTCAAGGCAAGGTTTTCATACTATTTTGCAAAATCTCAGACTTCGGAAGTTGTAATAAAGAATCAGAAGAAATTTCTCGGCAAGAATCCGATAATTACATTAAAGGATTCTACGGGAAACAATGTCTTTTATTTTGAAGAGACATTTTATGATGATGCCCTTTACGGCAAGTCTGTAAAATATTTGGATAAGGCGATTAAGTTGTATCCTGAGCGTCTTGATCTCCGTTTCATGAAGGCGGCATCTCTTCTGGCTTACGAGAAGGAAAGTCCGGATATGGCATTGGGACTTATGCTTAAACTGGTTGATGAAAATTATCTTGAAGGTAAAAAGTGGGTCTATCCAGATGTTGTTGCGGATTCAGAATTCTTTGAGTCTGCTATCCAGCAGTATTGCTATAGCTTTTACAATATCGGTACTCAGGATTCATATTCGGCATTTAAGACCCTGTCTGAAAAAATGCTTGATTATCAGCCCAAAAATACTCTGTTTATTTCCAACATAGGGTCATATTATCTTGTGGCTCAATCAAATCCGAAAACTGCCTTGAAGTATTACAACAAGGTTCTGAAGATTAAGCCTGATGATTATACAGCAATAAAGAATTGCATAATAATAGCAAGGAAGCAGAGAGATATAAAATTAGAAAAGAAATATCTTCCCTTGATAATAAAATACGGTACAGAAGCAGATAAAATTACTGCGGAAGCCCGTCTGAATGGTTTGAAATAGCTTTGTCTTTGCGGTAAAGCTGCCACGAATTATAGGCATTGTGCCATATGCAGTAAAAACCTCCTGCGATGGATGTGGCCGGAGTCATGAATGTATATCCCATCCAGATGGCGAATACTGTATTTTTTTGTCCTAATGATTGTCCGGCAGTGATGGATGCATTGTATTTTTTTCCTATTTTCTTTCCGATATAGAATTGTATTGCGCAGCAGGCTAGTGATATTAACGCGATGCCTGTCTCATAATATATTGATATTGGACTGTGTATTATAGACTTGGTAGTAGTGGCAATTGCTATTGATAAAGCAATTCCCCATAGATAGAATGCCAGATTGTCAAACTTCATGAGCCATCTGTGAATATGAGGCATAAGGTATCTGACAAGCCATGTGGCAAGGCACGGGCAAATCAGAAGAGGGAAAACCTTGGCCATAATCATGCTGAATGCATGGCCGAAGGGGACCCCGTCTTCCGGATGTACTAACGGGATAAGAAGCGGCACCAGAATTCCTGCAGCAATATTTATAAGTACTGTATATGTAGTAAGGCCCGGCATGTCTCCTCCAAGTTTTC
>CALADR010000144.1 GCA_937890845.1 uncultured Bacteroidales bacterium
ATCGGAAATCGATGCACCGATATTGGCCTGAAGGCTCCAATCGTCACCGAATCTCTTATTGATGTTCAACAGGACGTCAGCATATATCTGTCTGTCACGATGTTCTGTAACTCCGTAGAGACCATTAGTCGAGTTCTCAGTCAACTGTGTGACTGTAGATGCATAAAACTTCTCTGTAAAAGAAGTAAACGACTGGTCCATTCTTACACGTCCGACAATATTGAGCCAGTCAAGAATATCGTATGAAAGGGATGCATTGACCATGAAACGGTTCTTGGTATTTTCCCTGAGGTTCCTGTAGTTGATCCAGTAAGGGTTCTGCATTGTCATACCTGCATCACCTACCGGCCAGTACTGTGTAGCGAAACGTCTCTTTGGGTCATATCTTTCAAACATTCTAATAGCATCCCAGTCATTTCCTCTAGGGAAAATATATGCTCCTACCAAAGGGTTGTTGTATGTACCCTGGTTGGTCATATTGCGGTCTTTCTGCAAAATGTAGCTTGCGCCCAGATCAAGGTGCATCTTGTCATTCAGGAATGATGTTGTATTTCTGAATGTAAAGTTATAACGCTGGTATCCGTTATTCGGAACGATACCGTAAGAATCTATAACAGAAGCAGAAAGATATGTCTGGTTCTTGTCATTTCCTGTAGAGAGGGAAACGCTCTCATTGTGTGTGAATCCTGTGTTGAAATAATCTTTCTTAGGATTATATTTAGGATTGTTGGCATCGTTCATAAGCGATCCCCAGCTCCTGTCAATAGATCCGATAGAAGAATTCAGGTCACCTGTACCATAGCGGTTCTGGAATTTAGGAAGGATGAAAGGATTCATCATTTCCACTCCTGCCGTTACAGTAACAGATGTCTTGCCTGCTTTTCCTTTCTTGGTTGTTACGACGATAGCACCGTTGGCAGCATCAGATCCGTAAAGCGCAGCTGCAGCCGCACCAGTAAGGACTGATATTGACTCTATGTCATCAGGGTTCAAGTCTGCGATAGGGTCTGAGGATCCCTGTGAAGAGAACTCGGTTCCAGAATCACGTGCTGTAGTAAACATAGGTACACCATCAATGACATAAAGTGCGTTTGATGTCTGTGAAATAGACTTGAGTCCACGCATCACAACCTTTGTGGCACCACCGACACCTGAAGATGAGGCATTGATATTAAGACCGGCAACCTTACCGTTAAGTGCGTTGATAAAGTTCGCATCTTTGTTGGCTGCGATTGCATCTGCATCTACCTGCTGTACATTATAAGATAGCGCCTTCTCTGAACGCTTGATACCGAGTGCAGTAACGACTGTAGCTTCCATCATGATGGCGTCATCCTGCATTGTGATATTGAAAATCCTGCGGTTTCCTACAGGTATCTCCTGTGAAGTATAGCCCAGACACGCAAATTCAAGAACCGGATTGCTTATGCCATCCGGAATCTTGAATGAGAAGTTTCCGTCCAAGTCCGTACTTGCTCCTGTAGTTGTACCTTTAATAAGGACACCGACACCTATAATAGGTGTGCCGAAAGCATCAATGACAGTTCCTGAAACAGTATTGTCTCCGGCTGGAGCTGCATTGTCAGGTGACTGTGCATTGCGACTGCTGCTCGAAATCACAATATGGCCGGACTCAATGCTGAAGTGAACGCCTTTGCTCTTGAACAGGGTTTCCAGAGTTTCGGAAACTGTCTTGTCTTTAACATCAATGCTGACAAGCTGCTTTTCGTCAACATCCTTATTGAGAAATACAAAAGCAGACTGCCGCTCGATCTCGCGCAACACATCCGACATTGGTACCTCTTGCATTTTAATAGTAACTGACTTGTTGGCAGTAACCTGCGCACTCGCTGGAACAGCGAAGGCAAATATTGCGGCGACAGTCAGCCAGAGCAGTTTTACTGCTTTGAATGAAGATTTGTTAAACATGATTATTATATGGTTGTTCAATTAAAATACTTGCTAAAGTATAGTGATGACTCCAGTCTCGGAATTTTTCTCATATCTGAAATCACATGCTTCCTGAAGAATCTTCAAGGCGAAGTCAATACCTTCGGAAACCCTTATCTTGCCGCTCTTGTACCCGATTACCGGTATATCTGACCTTTTAATCTCGATTCTGACACCGAAAGTGTTTTCAAAGCGTTTCATAAGATCACAGAAACCGGCATCCTGCAGATTGATGTAGCCTTTGGTCCAGCTTACGGCATCACGTGCGGAAATTTCTGATACTACAAGATGATTGTCAATATATCTTACTGTCTCGTCAGGATTCAGAATCACATGCTCTGTGCCGTCGCTATGGGAGGACGTGACTTTCACTTTACCGCTCAGAAGTGTTGCAGAAAAGAATTTCTCTTCCTCATCAGCATAGACATTGAACTCAGTTCCGAGCACTTCGATTTCCGAGGCGAATGTATGCACTACAAAAGGATGTGCCGCATCATGGGAAACTTCCAGGAATGCCTCTCCGGATAGCCTTACTTCACGTCTGTCCCCGGCAAATACCGTCGGATATTCAAGACACGAACCTCCGTTGAGATGTACTACCGTACCATCTTGAAGGGTCATTGTGAGTCTGTGTCCGGCAGGTACTTTCATAACATTTGACTGGGCAGACAATTCTCTATAGAGTTCCTTTTTACCCAAAAATACTCCACCGCCTATACCTATAGATAATATAACGGCAACAGAAGCCGCCACTCCTGCGACAGCTCTGAATATTCTCACGGTACGCCTTTTATTGTCCTTTTTCTGTTTCAAATCTGAAGTGATTCTGAACTCATTCAGAGCCAACATATTGAACAAGATATGAGCTGAGTCGAATTCCTTCTGGTGCTCGGGGGAATCCTCAAGCCATGCCAGAATTTCTCTCATTTCGTCTTCAGACGCCTCGTTTCGGAAGTATTTATAAAGCAACTCATCATTCATAACATTAATATAGACGAGTATCTCAAGCGACCTTACACAAAAAAACATATTTATGTTAAAAAAAGTCTATATTTGTGTAAAATTATGTCAATGGCAGGTCTGTTTCCAAATAAACATGTATTTTCGGAAAGCGATTTTGAAACGCTTTTCAACAAATACCATAGTGCATTTGTACAGATAGCTAATTCCTATGTACATGACTTTCAGGTGGCTGAAGACATAACAAATGAAAGTTTTGCCATTCTTCTTGAAAATTCAGTTGCAGGGGGGGGAATTTTAAGGACTGACAATTATGCTGCATACATTTACAGCACAGTAAAGAACAAGTGTCTGGACTATCTCAAAATACACCATTCTCGGATTGAAATACAGAAACAGATGCATCTGACAAGAAACAGAATGCAGGTGTATGACATGAATTCATTGTACAGCAGCGTCCCTGACAAACTGTTCGAATCAGAGTTGTATGACCTTGTACGCGACTGCATCAAAGGAATGCCTGATCTCACAAGGACTGTTTTCATAGCCAGCAGATTTGAAGACAAGACATATGCGGAAATAGCAGATGAACTGCATATACCTCAGCGTCAGGTCACGGCCCATATACAGAAGGCATTGAAAATTCTTAGAGTGGAACTTAAGGATTATCTTCCTGTAATCAGTCTTCTGCTTATGCTTGATTTTTAAAAGAGACCGGCTCAAAAGGGTGCTTTCTTCGTTATACTTGAAATTCCCACTTTTGAGCCGTCCTGATTTCATAAGGATGATTTTACTTCCATCCTGTACAAATGTATGATATGTCCTGAAATCTATTATCTCTCAGGAAGTGCCACAGGAACAAAATTTATTCCGTCTTTTCCCTGTATTCCACTGCCCCAGGTCCTTACATTGGTCTGTCCGTAGAGATTATTTCCTCTGCCTGTAGCATCCTCTATGTAATTTCCTGTACCTGAAACAAATTTCCAGTATGAATACAGACCTTCAGACTGAGGATCAACAGAATAGAAATGTCCTTCTGCGTTGATTTCTTCCATTTGCAGTTCCCTTGTCCATATTCTGACTTCTGTCATGAGTCCTCTGAAATCTCTGGAAGCGTCATAAGAGTAACCTAACCAGAAACAGCGCGGCTGTCCGTTGGACTCGTCACTCCACTTAGGTGAAATGTCAACACCCTCAGTAATTTCATAGCAAATCTTCTTGAATTCCTGCTTTCCGTCAATATATAAGCAAATCCTTCCGCTATAATAAGTTACGGCCAGATGATACCATCTGTCCGGTTCGAACTCCTTCTCTACATTGAACCTGCTGCTGTAACCGTAAGTGTCTATCTGGATTCTGTTGCGCTTGTTTCCCACATCACCGAACCTAAGCAGAAACTTACCTTCGATTCCCATAAGAGTAAAGACACTACCGTCATTCTTATCAAAATTTTCCGGTTTGAACATCATCTCCCATGTAAACGCTGAAACATGTCCTGGTCCACCGTTCTCCCACTTAGGGAAGAGTCTCGCAGTATTCATCTTGGCTGCCCAGGCGATTACGACATCCTGCTGTGTAATGTAAAAGACCGCTTTCAAAGGCTCAACTCCCTCGCGGGCATCAGTCTGTGTAAGGGTTACCGTTGCGGAACGCTTGCTGCCTCCATTCAAAGGCTCGACTTTAAAATACTCTGAATTGCCCTTTTTCTCAACATGCTTGACCCAGTCGGTTCCGTCAGCAGATTCAATATTAATGGAATATTCTACATTGGACTCAACGGGCACGGCTATAGTCTCACCATTCTTGTCTGCGGCAAAAAACTCGTTTGTTGAAAGTATCCTCTTGGCCTCCTGAATTATTTTCACTTCGACAGGAGCAACTGTCCCTTCGGCTGAAATCGTAACAGTAGCTTCTCTGTCAGACTTGTTTTCGATGCCTTTCAGTGAAAAATGAAGCTCTGCATCATTGTCTGTTTCACCAGGAAGAGTTACCACATGGGTAAGCCAGGATTCAGCACCTTCTGTCATCTGTACTTTGAACGACTGATAGTAAATATCCTTGGCATACACCTTTATTATATAGTCATCATGAAAATTGTAATCAAATACCTTTTCTGCTTCAGACTTAAGCACAAGTTCAGGCAAATCAGCAGGAGTTGAAGTTATGGTAATCGATTCACTTGCCTTGCCGGAAGCAAAATCAAAGACTGCAGTCTTCTTGTCCCTGCCCGTATTCTCCCCAACAGTAAAGGTAACTACATCTCCGTCTTTTCCGGAACTGATGTCTGGAGATACCCAGTCATATTTTTCAGAAGATGTCAATGTCCACTCTCCGGAACTTGTGATTATGACCTGGGCCTTACCTCCTTCCGGACCGAAGTCCGTCTTCTGTGAAAACAATTCTATGGAATCCGGTTTTTCCTCAGGTGCTACCGGCTCGTTTTTTTCTTCTTCAGCACAAGCTGCCATTCCGAATATGGCTGCTGCGTACAACAAATATTTTTTCATTATTTCAGTTCAGATTTAATTAGAAATTAAGATCATAGCGGACAGGATCGTATTTACCTTCCCCTTTTTTCTTATAAACTCCGGTAGGTTTCACAAGTTTCTGGCCGTAAAATCCTTTTGCTGCATTTGACATAGCAGTGAAAGACCCCTTAACATTGGATGATACAGAACCTGTACCTGAAGGGTCGAATGCAAACCACATGCACCAGCCGAAACCTTCTGATTTGATGGTAGATGCACGGCTCTCTGAAATTGATTCGCCATAGTTCAGCTGTATAGATGCTCCGCAGCAGTTGGCCATAGTGAAGTCAGCATACGGTCTTGTCGTAGTTCCGTAATCACCTACATAGAAGTCCACAAAAGAAGATGGTGAATGAGACTCTTTTGTTTCCTGGTCAACAACATCACTCACGTTATGCTGAAGTGCTCCAAGGACATAATACGAAACTTCGGTAGGCCAGTAGCAAGCCTTCTTCATGGCCTTTTTCAATTCATACATGAGACGAGAACCTGCCTTTCCAGACTTGCTTGTGAACCATTTGTTTGAAATA
>CALADR010000145.1 GCA_937890845.1 uncultured Bacteroidales bacterium
TAGAATACAGGCCTGTCACGCCTGGGGTCGCGGGTTCGAGTCCCGTCCGCACCGCAAACGTCTCCGAATTATCGGAGACGTTTTTGTTTTATTACCTATCTGCATATAATACCGGTATACACCGGATCACCTGCAAAGGTATATTGATATTGTAAAGTAAAATAGTCAAGCGAATAAACGCTGTAAAATAGTTTAGTCAATCGCCTCTAAATCTGTCAAGCATTTTCAGTGATAGTCACTTTTACAGCATAAAGATAGCGCGGACCAGTCCGGCAGAATCATTGAAAAAAGAATAATGATATGATTCTTGCCGTTATCGGCACAATCGGATGTTGGTAACATATTATTATGTTAATAACATAATGGCCTTTGGGATTCCTGATTTTGGCTGTGACTCCGGATGGTACGAAAAAACGAGGCTGACTCAAGTATGAGCCAGCCTCGTTTTAAGTTTAGGGATTTATAAAATATCTGATCCGTTGTTATAGTCAGGTGTTTCAAATCCTGCGTCAGAGTTCTTCTCAGAAGCAGGTGCGTCGTTGAACTGCCTCTCTTCGCGGCGAGGAGTCCTGCGGTCGTCACGGCGGTCATTCCTGCGCTCATCGCTGCCTCTGCGGTCATCACGACGTGGTCCTCTGCGGTCATCGCGGCGGTCGTCACGGCGTGGACCTCTGTCTCCTGCTGCAGGACGAGGTCTGCGCTCAGGCTCTACATAACCTTCTGGCTTTTCAATAAGAGCTTTGCGTGAAAGTCTCATCTTTCCAGTCTTGGCATCGATTTCAAGAAGTTTCACATCCACTTCATCGCCGATGTTGAGTACATCCTCTACTTTCTCTGTCTTTGCCCAGTCAAGTTCTGAAATATGGAGAAGACCTTCCTTGCCTGGAAGAATTTCTACAAATGCACCGAATTCAAGGATTGAAACCACTTTTCCATGATATACTGTGCCTACTTCAGGAACTGCGCAGATGCCGTTAATCCAGTCCAGAGCCTTATCCATAGACTCTTTGTTCTCTCCGAATATATCTACGATTCCTTCACTTACTCCATTTGCATTGTCCTCAGTGATAGTTACTACAGTACCGGTCTCTCTCTGAATCTTCTGGATTACTTCACCGCCTTTTCCGATGATGGCGCCGATGAATTCACCTGGAACCCTGATTTGGATGATGCGCGGAACGAACGGCTTGTAATCCTCACGTGGCTCGCTGATGCATTTCATCATTTCACCCATAATGTGCATTCTGCCCTGACGCGCCTGCTCAAGTGCTCTTTCGAGAACATCGTATGACAGTCCGTCCACTTTGATATCCATCTGTGTAGCTGTAATACCGTCTTTTGTTCCTGTCACCTTGAAGTCCATATCTCCGAGGTGGTCCTCGTCACCGAGAATATCGGTAAGGATTGCGTATCTGTCGTTTGGCTTTTCTGCGTCTGTGATAAGACCCATTGCAACACCTGCAACCGGTTTCTTTATTTTGACTCCAGCGTCCATAAGTGCAAGACAGCCGGCGCATACTGTAGCCATGGATGACGAACCGTTTGATTCGAGAATATCAGAAACCACGCGTACTGCGTATGGGTTTTCAGGTGCTGTAGGCACCATTGGCTTAAGTGCTCTCCACGCAAGGTTTCCATGTCCGATTTCGCGGCGTCCGATACCTCTCTGTGCCTTTGCTTCTCCTGTTGAGAAAGGAGGGAAGTTGTAGTGGAGGACGAACTGTTCTGTTCCCTGTACAAGAACCTCGTCAAGCTCTTTCATATCGAGTTTTGTTCCGAGAGTTACAGTCGAAAGTGACTGTGTTTCACCGCGGGTGAATATTGCTGATCCGTGTGCGCAAGGCAGGTAGCCTACTTCACACCAGATATGTCTTACCTGGGTAGTCTGACGGCCGTCGAGACGTACACCTTCATCAAGGATGAGGTTTCTCATCGCAGCCTTTTCCACTGCATGGTAGTATCTTTCTACCATCATTTTCTTTTCTTCACGCTCTTCTTCAGGGAGAGTCTGGTAGAACTCTTCTTTCAGGGCGTCGAATGCGTCTGATCTTTCGTGTTTTGCAGATCCGGATTTTGCAATGGCATAGCATCTGTCATAGCAGAAAGCTTCTATAGCCTTGCGGAGATCTTCGTCGTTTTCTTCGTGGCAGTATGTTCTCTTTACAGTCTTGCCTGCCTCTTCCATCAGTTCCATCTGCACTTTGCAGTGTCTCTTGATTTCCTCATGTGCAAACTTGATGGCTTCAAGCATTTCAGCTTCGCTTACCTCATTCATCTCACCTTCGACCATCATGATGTTGTCGTATGTGGCAGCAACCATAATGTCTATATCCGCATTAGCCATTTCGCTGAATGCAGGGTTGATTTTGAGTTCACCGTTTATACGTGCTACGCGAACTTCTGAAATAGGTCCTCCGAACGGAATGTCACTCACTGCAAGGGCTGATGATGCTGCAAGTCCTGCAAGAGCGTCCGGCTGAATGTCTTTTTCTGCTGAAATGAGGTTGATTGTAACATATACCTCTGCATGGAAATCTTCAGGGAATAGCGGCCTGAGAGCCCTGTCAACAAGTCTGGCTGTGAGGATTTCAGCATCAGAAGCCTTTCCTTCACGCTTCATGAATCCGCCCGGGAATCTTCCGGCAGAAGCGAATTTCTCCTTGTAATCGACCTGAAGAGGCATGAAATCCACATCTTCTTTTGCGTCTTTTGCACAAGTGACGCATGCGAGCAGCATTGTGCCGCCCATTTTCACTACTACAGAACCGTCAGCCTGTTTGGCCAGTTTTCCGGTTTCAATTTCAATTACCCTTCCGTCGGATAATTCGATCTTTTTGTTGATAATGTTCATGAATTGTTTTTCAACCTGCCTCCCCCTATGGGAGTTGATTAATATTATTGTCTTCTTCCTTTATACCATTCCGAAATATATATTGTGTTCCAGTGCCTGCTGCAGGTTGAATGGTTTGTTAACAGACACGTTGACCGATTTCTAAAAAAAGAGGCTTGATGCCTTTTACGGCAAAAGCCTCTTTACTTTGGCTGGGGCCGGAACTGTCCTCCGGCTCCGGTATCCTTTTATCGACGGAGGCCGAGCTCCTTGACGATGCTTCTGTATCTCTCGATATCCTTTTCCTTGAGGTAATCAAGGAGACGGCGTCTCTGACCAACGAGCTTAAGAAGTGAGCGACGTGTAACGTTGTCCTTCTTGTTCTGTTTTAGGTGCTCAGTCAGGTGAGCGATACGGTAGGAAAATAGAGCAACTTGACTCTCTGGTGAGCCGGTGTCTTTATTGGACTTTCCGTACTTCGCGAAAATCTCTTGCTTTTTTTCAGCCTGTAGATATTCAGCAGTCATCTGCAAAAAGATTAAAAAGTTAATAAAAATTTTGCTTATTCCAATAAGGGGCATAAGCGGCCGCAAAGATAGTGATTTTTTGTGATAAAACAAATTTTTTTAACCCTTGCCAGAGCTGTCTTTCCAGCCTTTTACGGTTATTCTCTGATAATTGATATTTCATCAATGAAAAATCTTCCTTTTCCGCTCCCGTTACTTCTTATGGTAATGGTATCATTCGGTTTAAGATTTGGAATCGCTACAGTAACTGTTTTAAGAATCATGTCTGTCAATACAGCAGGGTTTCCGTTTGAGGCCTCTGAGTCTGTAATTGCTATTGGTCCGGCAACTTTGGTATCGTTGACATATATGTCGACATGTTTGTTATCGACGGTATATCCTGCACTCGCAGTTACTTCAGCCCATGGCGTGGCCTTGAATGATAGCTTGACAGCATTGCCTTCTGCGCTGAGTTTTTCACTTCCGAGAGCCAGGATACGGAATACTCCAGGATTGCTTCCATTTCCGCATTTTGTATATCCAGGACATGGCTGAATATCTCCTTTACCGTCACCGCGATCCCAAATTCTGGTGTATCCTATCCATTTGTATACTTCTTCGTTGAAACTGGCTGATGTATAGTAGTTTCCGTAGGTTTTGCTGGCCTCATTTACGGTATTCCACTGTAGTTTCCAAATGCTTGTAACGGTATTGTCGTTCTTTATTCTTGCTCCGGCAGCCTGATGAAGCCAGTCTCCGCCTCCGACACATGCTCTGTCGAAATCTTCATGAAAGATTTCATTTTCAGCTGGTGTGCGGATTTCTGTTGTAGCTTCAAGCCATTCCGACCAGATGGCTTCTTGATCGGCACCTCCACAGCGCACTCTGAAATAATAGGATGTTCCCGGTGTGAGTAAGTTTTCAGCCTTGCCGATAGCCTTGCTATTACCTTCTGTAAGGCCGAGGAACGTAAACCTGGTCGGGAAGTCATACGGCCATTGGGCGTTGTTTGATTTTGTTGTCCACGTATAACTGTAAGTGGCCTGTCTGATGGCTTTATCAGACGGTTCGCTTGCGCACTGTACAGTGTAAGTCCTGTCTGCCGATACATCATCCCAAGTAAAAGTCAGAGATGATGTGCTTTTGGCGTATAGACTTACATTAGTTGGCGGTGCGGCAAGGTTCTTGCCTTTCTGTCTTATACTGAGCGGAATTCTGTCTGTCCCGCATACTACAGAAAGTGATGCTTCTCTGAGTGTTCCGGTGTTTTCTGTATAGTTGACAGTTATTTCTCTGGAACCATGCCATCCTTCTGGAGTGACAGTGCACCATTCCGGGATACTTTCTATGCTCCAGTCTCCTGGTGCTGATATTATGATAGTTTTGATGCCTTCGTTGGGATCTGCTTCTATCATATTTTCCGAAATGGCAAACAGGTCAGGCTGTTCTATGTCCTGCTTGCATCCGGACAAGGCGATAGCTGCAAGTACGGTATAAAAAATATATTTGCTCAGTTTCTTCATGATATTCTGAAATTATGATTAATAACCTGGATTTTGTACCAAATGCTGGTTTTTGTTGATCTGGTTAAGCGGAATGGCGAGCCAGTAACTTTTAGGAGACTCGAATATACGTACACGTCCACCCTGATTGGCTTCAATTACCTGGTAGAACTCATCCTGAGTCTTTCCATCGCGGTTCCAAGAGCGTGGTGCCTTGTTCATAATCTCAGGAGCCTCTTTCCATCTGCGTATGTCATGGAATCTGCGGCCTTCAAAAAGGAATTCAATAGAACGTTCCTGATGCAGAACCTTGCGCAGTTTCTCTCCGGAAGGGATGCCGCCTGCAAGAGCCCATGATTCTTCAAAATCAGGTAGTCCGCATCTGGTGCGAATCTTATTGATATAGCCGAGACTTTTCGAACTGAGTGCCCCGTTATATTCAAAGTCGGCTTCCGCATAGCTAAGATACAATTCAGGCAGTCTCATATATGGATACGCATAGTGGCGGTAGTTGTATTTGTTAGTAGACTTGATGTAGGAACTGGACTTGTGAATCCATTTTTGACATAGATATCCTGTACAGCTTTGGTACTCGTCGTTTGTATTAAGTGTGCTTCCATGTAGTTCACCTCCGCGCAATTCCAGAGTGATAGTCTTACCGTCTATTTCGAAATCACCCCTGTCAAATCCGATGGATGCATAAAAGCGAGGTTCTCTGTTGCGGTGCAGTCTGGCTGTATTATCTCCTGGAGCTACTTTGTATAGGTCTTCTATACTTAGTCCTTGAGACTTGATTTCTGGATCGTCTTCAAGAGGCAACCCGTTTTTTGTATAGTACATTTCCACTGCTTCCATAGTAGGGACGAGTGTTGTTTTCCATCCTTTGGACATGTCGTTTTTGAAGGATCTGGCTCCTCCGTAGCGCTGTAGTCCTTCTATACCGCTTTGTCCGCCTTTTGCCATAATGAATTCATCCCCGTTCCAAGGTTCCTCCACAAATGTGTCTCTGTAGTTCTTTACACCTTGCCTGAACTCATCAAGGGAAGAATCCAGATTGGTATATAGAGAATAGTTCGGTTTTCCAGTAGCTGGGTTTATTTTTTCTGCAAGTTGGATTGCCGCTTCGGCTGCGTCCATTTTTCCTTGTCATAACTTGGATTCATAAGTGGTGTGCCGTCTGGATTGTTGAATCCTATGTAGTCCGGATTGCCGTTTACCAGAGGAGATGCGGCATACAGGAGGAGTCTGGCCTTATAGCTGAGAGCAGCCATTTTGGTAGGCATTCCGAGTTCTGCCATCTCTACTGTTTCAGGAAGCAGCCTTGCAGCCTTGTCATAGCATTCTGCGATGAAATTGACGCAATCGTCATATGGAGTACGTGGTACGAAAATTTCTTCTTCCGGAGCGTCAAGCGGGATGAATCGTTTGACTAGAATGATAGGTCCGTAGTATTCGAGAAGGCACTGGTGGTAATATCCTATGAGGAACCAGGCTTCTCCTGCATATCTGTCTGCATTTTCTGGACTGATGACAGGAGCTTCATAGACATTGTCCAGCATATAATAGCAATATCGTATTCCGCGGTATATGTCATAGTTTGTTCCGCCGCTTACGCTTTTTGGCTCCCAGCGTCCGAAATATGTGTTGCTGGATGTTTCTTCTCCATAGAGAATGCTTTTACTGGAAAAGTAGTATGTAGTTCCTTTTGCTCCAGAAATGAAATCATCCCCTCCGAATTGGTCAGGTGACCAGTCATAACCTATTAGGTTGGGCATATATGTCTGGAGATAGTATCGGAACTTGTCTGCCTGTTCTTCTGTTTTCCAGATGTCATCTTCTGTAGCTTTGCCTTCTGGCACGACATCGAGGAATGAGCATGAGCAAAGCAGAAGAGATGAAAATGCGATAATTATTTTTTTCATGATTTATCCGTAATATTAGAAGTTGAATTGAAAACCGATATTGCACGTGCGCTGGATAGGGTAGCTGAGACCGTTTCCGGAACCTTTTTCAGGATCCCAGTATTTGAAAGGAGAGAAAGTAAGAAGGTTTGTACCAGATAGATAGACTCTCATAAACTTGTATGTATAGCCGATTTCAGCATTTTTCAGACGAAGCATTTTGCCGTCTCTGACAAAAAGGGAGTTCGCCTGGGTATTGTTCGTGTTCCATCCTGGAGAAAGTCTCGGGTACAGCGCTTCAGGGTCGGGAGCATCTTCTCTCCAGTGTTCGTCTGCCATCCACTTCATCATTCCTCCTCCTGGGGTGGCTTTGGTTCCGAAAGGATGTGCATCATTCATGATTATTGAAACCTTCCCTTGCCCCTGAAAAAATACAGAACAGTCGAAATTCTTGTATTTCAAGGAAAGTCCGAATCCGTAGACAATCTCAGGTGTAGTAGGATTTCCATAGTAGCAGAAGTCATTGTTGTCTATGACTTTGTCACCGTTGAGATCCTTGTATTTTATATCTCCAGGTTGCAGAGGATATTCTGTAGCATAGGCGGACTGGTCTGCAGAGGAGACTATGTCTTGCTCATCCTTGAAAAGACCGTCGGCAATCAGGCAGTGAATCGAATTGATGGGATGTCCTACCTTGTACTGGTAGTCCCATTTGTAGTATGGCTCGTCCATTTCCACTATCTCATTATGGGCGTATGTGAATGTACCGCGAATAGAAAGTATCAGGTCGTTTGCGAATTCCTTGTTGTAGTTAAGGGATATGTCTACTCCAGAGTTATCCACTTTTCCTATATTTGCCCAAGGAGTGATACCGGACATTCCGAATGATGAAGGAAGTGATGTACGCTGCATAAAGATGCCTGTACGGTGTTCTTTAAAGTAGTCAACTATGAGGTTGAGGCTATTGAACAGTCCTATTTCAATTCCGACATCGAATTTGCGGCTGGTTTCCCATGTTGCATTTGGATTGCCGTATACAGACAGAATAGGTCCATACTTTCTTGTGAAATTGTTGCCTATATATACGTCATATCCCTGGTCCATCTCTACTGTGGTCATATACGGGAAACGGTCTTTATATTCGGATGAAATTACGTCATTTCCTACAAGACCATATGATGCTCTGAATTTCAGCAAGTTTGCCTTGTCTTTTATACTTTTCCAAAAAGGTTCGTTTGATACGACCCAGCCGAGTGCGACTGACGGAAAGAATCCAAAGCGCTTACCTGCAGCAAAATTCTCAGAGCCATTGTATCCGAAGTTTGCTTCGATAAGGTAGCGTTTGTCGAATCCGTAAGTTACACGGCCTGCCAGGCCTTGTTGCCGGTATGGAAGAACTGCATATTCTTCTTCATCTGAAATGTGCATCACTTTTTCTTTCTGGTGGTAGACGAGGGTGGCACCCACATCATGTTTTTTCCTGAACGTGCGGTTATAGTCCAATTTGACCTGAAATGAAAGTTCGCGGTATCCGTCCTTTCCTCGTGATGTACCCAGATAGGTGGTTCCGGTATTAGTGGATTCACTCGTATAGGTATAGTTGCCGGCTCCGTCTATAGAGTAGTCTGTAAGTTTGTACAGGAATGGCGTGAAAGATCGGTATACAGCAGAATATACCCTGTTGTAGAATGTAGCCATTGCAGTGGCGCTCAAGCCTTCTGTGATGAATTTCAGATCCTGGTGTACAGTAAGTGCTGATGTAAAGTGACCTCTGAACTGGTCGCCGTATCCCCTGCAAAGTTTTGAGTACGGATTGGTAAGAAGGCCGCTATTCCACGCGTTTGCAGTACCGAAACGGGTAAATGTGTCTGACGGTTCACCAGGAAGAGTAGCAGGAAATTCTACAGGCATTGCAGTTAGAGAGTAGGCAAAAAGATTATTGATACTTTCGATTGGGGCATGTCTGTAATGCAGCTGTGTGTTCATTTTCAGGGATACGCGGGTTGTAGGCGTCGCATCGGCTGAAATGTTTGCCTGGAAAAGATATTTCTGCGCGTTGATGTTAGTGTTGTATTTTGAGATGTCAGGTTTGCGCATAATACCGTTTTCGTTGTATACTGAAGCATTGAGGAAATAGTCGAGTTTCTTTGAGCCTCCAGTCATATTGAAGTTGAAATTCTGATTGTATGCTGCAGGTTTGAACAGCATGTCATACCAGTCTACATTCGGATAAACATATGGGTCGAGTCCGAGTTCTGTTCCCATAATTTTTTGGGAGCTGTAGTGCGGATTCCGGCCTCTGGCAGTATTAGCCTCATTGAATTTCTTCATAAAGGTCACACCATCTACTATTTCTGGAACTTTTGTAGGTGTTGTCATTCCGAATTCTCCTCGTATATTGATTGTCATTTTCTCGGAATCACGTCCACTTTTTGTATTTATAATCATTACGCCGTTAGCACCGCGGGAGCCATAGAGAGCTGTAGCTGTGGCATCTTTCAGT
>CALADR010000146.1 GCA_937890845.1 uncultured Bacteroidales bacterium
CAGTACACTAATAAAAGAAACAGTGGACAGGCTTCGTCCATGCCACGATGAAGCCATGATAAGCGGCGGACTCAGAATACTTGAAGGCAAAGGCGGACTTTACGGCTTCTTTTCCGCGCACGCGGCCAACGCATTCGGATTTGCGACAGCATCGCTGCTCGGATTCAGGAATGACCCTAAACTGAAATACCGGGGCTATGCCACCGGTATTTTCTTCTGGGCCTTTATGGTAAGTATCAGCCGCATCTTCGTCGGCAAGCATTATTTCGGAGACGTAATCGTAGGAATACTTGTCGGAACTTTCTTCGGCCTGATCACGTCATATATAGCCAGATTGGTTATAAAGAAGATGAAACTCTCTCCATCCTCACACCACGTGAGCCCTTTATAAGCACAGTACAACCAGAGAGCCGCTCCTTTGACAGATGCTCTGCAAGCGATGCTGAATCTGCAAACCAACTGATTCGCTCACACTCGCTGCCGCAACTGTCAAGAGCCTTTCTGAACTCTTCTCCGACCAGAAATACCTTGTCAAGATTCATATCTGACACGCAATATACGATAGCCTTGTGCTCTGCAACAGAATCTGCTCCAAGCTCCAGCATATCGCCGAGCATAGCTACTTTATGTTCAGCCACAAGAGCATCCAGACTCCTGAGAGCAGCTTTCATACTGACAGGGTTGGCATTATAGGCATCCACTATCAGTGTATTTGATTCTGTCTTCTGCATCTGGGACCTGCTGTTTGCCGGAATATAAGATTCAATGGCCTTCAAAGCATCCTCGACAGGCACTCCGAAATGACGGCCGACAGCTATTGCAGTCATCACATTGTCAGCATTGTAAGCGCCTACCAGATGAGTGTGCAACAATAAAGATGATGTACAGTTCAAAGGAATCTCCATACCAAGACAAGGACATTCAGCCGTCATTGGCAGCACTGAAGCCCCGTCATATTTCACTCCGTACGGAATAACATTTTCGATTCCCCTTTCATGGGCCATCTCCCTCAGATAAGGAAGATCCTCATTCAGGAAAACTGATCCTCCTGTTCTGGAAATATAGTCATACAACTCCCCTTTCGTCTTTCTCACACCTTCCAGACTGCCGAAACCGAGCAAGTGTCCTTTCCCGACATTCGTTATAATACCGAAATCCGGCTGAGAAACCTCTACCAAACTTCTGATGTCTCCCGGATGACTTGCTCCCATCTCAATAACAGCCAGCTGAGTATCATCATTGATTTTCAGCACAGAAAGCGGAACCCCTATTTCATTGTTAAGATTACCTTCCGTAGCTGTCACATTATATTTGACAGAAAGCACAGAACGGATCAGCTCCTTGGTGGTAGTCTTTCCATTAGTACCGGTAAGTCCTATGACTGTCAATCTTTTACCATCTACTTTCATCGAATTTCTATGAAAGGCTGCCAGCTCTTTCAATGCCTTCAGGGTATTCCCTACAGGGACAATCCTTTCATCCTTTACCGTTGAAACTGGAGTCCCTTCATCTACTACAGCATAGGCTGCACCTGCATCCAATGCCTTCAGCGCATATTCGTTTCCATCAAAATTTTCGCCTTTAAGGGCAAAGAACATCTCTCCTCCCTTTATAGTGCGGCTGTCCGTTGTCACTCCTGCTGACTTACGGAACATTTCATATAGTTTCCCGATTATATCCATATCTAAAGTTCAAGTTTTTGAATACATCCAATATGACGGCACTTATTTACCAGTGCTTCCGAAGCCGCCTGCTCCTCTTTCAGTATCCTCCAGACTGTCAGTTTCTTCCCATTCTATTTTTTCATAGCGGGCCACGACCATTTGGGCAATTCTCTCACCAGGATTAACTACAAATTCCTTATCTGATAGATTTACCAATATGACCTTTATCTCGCCGCGATAGTCTGCGTCAATAGTACCGGGAGCGTTCAGGACGGTAATTCCGGATTTAGCTGCAAGTCCGCTACGAGGGCGAATCTGCGCTTCTGTCCCCTGCGGCAATTCGATATAAAGACCTGTAGGTATAAGGGCGCGGCCAAGAGGTGCCAATGTAACAGATTCTGATATGGATGCTTTCAAGTCAAGACCGGCAGACAATTCCGTAGCGTATGACGGAGCCGGCCATGGTGATTTGTTTACGATTCTTACTTTCATTGTGGATTTAATTATTGGCAAGATGCCGCATAACGACTCCTGCCATTAGCAAAATATCAGACAAAATTAAGAAACAGTTTCGATTTTAGCCAAGAAGTTCTTCCGTATTTCAACTGATTTTTCACAAAAATACACCTTTATTTTACTGGCAGCCCTCTTGAATAGATAAATTTCGCCTTTAACCAATAAAAACTTCAGAAAAGTATTGCAAATTAAAATTTAATGCTTACCTTTGCAATCTCTTAACAAACGGGGGTATAGCTCAGTTGGCTAGAGCACCTGCTTTGCAAGCAGGGGGTCGTCGGTTCGACTCCGACTATCTCCACCAATTTGAAAGCCTTTCCGAATATCGGGAAGGCTTTTTCTATCCGGAGTTCCCGATTTACCCGACACCTGATCAACTAAATATAAACAGGCTTACTTATGAAATATCAAATAAAGTGATATATTTGCAAAGCCGGTAATCTGAAGATCACGGATCACCGGCAAAAGTATGTGTTTCGGTATAAAATCCTAACTTTGTAAAATAATATAGATTTAATGGAAAAGCAGGATATATACGAATCA
>CALADR010000147.1 GCA_937890845.1 uncultured Bacteroidales bacterium
CCCCGCCGAGCCATGAAGGCAGACTGCCGCTGATTGCATTTCCTGCAGCAGCCATAAAAAGTCCGAAAAATACGGCAGCTACAATACCTTGACGCAGGACAGATCTTGCTCCGTCATAGTCCCTTGCACCTATCTTATGTGCCACCTGTACGGAAAATCCTGTAGCGCAGGCCATGCACAGTCCTGAAAAGAGCCATGTAGTAGTAGATACAAGGCCGATTGAGGCTGATGCTCCGGCTCCGAGACTTCCTACCATGGAGGCATCTATATATTGCATCAGTATTGTCGAAAGCTGGGCTATGATAGCAGGTACACTGAGCAGGGCCGTAAGCTTTATCTGCTGACCCAAAGTCATTTTCTGCCCGTTTCTGATGAGTGACAGTAGTTTTTCCGAATCTTTCATCCTTTAAATCAAAATGTTTCCCACAAGAAAAAGGCACGGCTGAAAAATGGATGCCGTGCCTTTTCAAAATATCTTTACTGTAAGACTACAGTGTTCTCTTTATTTCTACAATAGTGTAGGCCTCGACTACGTCTCCGACCTTGATGTCATTGTATCCTGCGATATTAAGACCGCAATCCATACCTGCAGTAACTTCCTTGACATCATCCTTGAACCTCTTGAGAGATCCGAGTTCTCCTGTGTAGACCACAATACCGTCGCGGATTACACGCACTTTTGCACTTCTGTTCAGCTTGCCTTCCTTGACAATACATCCGGCGATTGTTCCGACCTTGGAAATCTTGAATGTCTCAGCAACTTCAGCTGTAGCTGTAACCTCTTCTTTCTCCTCAGGCTCAAGCATACCTTCGATACCGCTTGTAACTTCGTTGATGGCATCGTAAATGACAGAGTAAAGCCTGATTTCGATTTCCTCTTTTTCGGCAAGCTTGCGGGCGTTGGCCGAAGGTCTTACCTGGAATCCGATGATGATGGCGTCAGAAGCCGCTGCAAGAAGGATATCCGACTCTGAAATGGCACCTACAGCCTTGTGGATAACATTTACCCTTACTTCCTCTGTAGAGAGTTTGAGCAGTGAGTCTGAAAGCGCCTCCACTGAACCGTCCACATCTCCTTTGACGATGATGTTCAGTTCCTTGAAGTTTCCGATAGCAATCCTTCGTCCGATTTCCTCGAGTGTCATATGCTTCTGGGTCTTGATTCCCTGGATGCGTATGAGCTGTTCCCTCTTGTTGGCTATGTTCTTGGCCTCTTTTTCGTCAGCCATGACATTGAATGTTTCACCTGCAGTAGGGGCTCCGTTCAGACCGAGTACTGATACAGGAGTAGATGGGCCTGCAGTCTCGACATTCTGTCCGCGTTCGTTGAACATTGCCTTAACCCTTCCGGTGTAGCATCCGCTCAGCATCACGTCACCTACATGTAAAGTTCCGTTCTGTACGAGTACTGTAGCAAGGTAACCGCGGCCCTTGTCAAGTGACGACTCGATGACAGCACCTGTAGCACGTCTCTGCGGATTGGCTTTGAGTTCCAGAAGTTCAGCTTCGAGAAGGACTTTCTCCAAAAGCTTGTCCACGTTTATACCTTTCTTTGCCGATATTTCCTGGCACTGGTATTTTCCACCCCAGTCTTCCACGAGAATATTCATATTGGCAAGCTGCTCCCTGATTTTGTCAGGATTAGCTCCCGGCTTGTCTATTTTGTTGATAGCAAAAATCATAGGGACTCCGGCAGCTTGGGCATGGTTTATTGCCTCCACTGTCTGAGGCATTATGGCGTCGTCCGCTGCCACTATGATTATGGCAAGGTCAGTCATTTTCGCTCCACGGGCACGCATTGCTGTAAATGCTTCGTGTCCAGGGGTATCAAGGAATGTGATTCTCTTGCCGTCTGAAAGTACAACGTTATATGCACCGATGTGCTGAGTAATACCTCCGGCCTCTCCGGCGATTACATTTGCTTTTCTTATGTAGTCCAGTAGGGATGTCTTACCGTGGTCAACGTGTCCCATCACAGTGATGACAGGCGGTCTTGCTACGAGCTCTCCTTCTTCATCAGACTCCTGCTCGATAGCCTCTGTAAGATCAGCGGTAACGAATTCAACTTCATATCCGAATTCCTCTGCTACCAGAACAATAGTTTCCGCATCCAGTCTCTGGTTTATGGAAACCATGAGACCGAGGCTCATACATGCTCCGATTACTTTAGTTACAGGGGTATTGCCCATAAGGGTGGCCAGGTCATTTACAGTCACGAACTCGGTGACTTTGAGAATTTTCTTCTCCATTTCCTGCTGCTCCATCTCCTCCTGCATCTTCTGTGAAGCAA
>CALADR010000148.1 GCA_937890845.1 uncultured Bacteroidales bacterium
CACCACTTTTCCGACCAGATTCACCATCATACCGGAAATCAATGATCCGCAATCACCTCCGAGACCTCCACCGAAAACGGTATCCGGGCCGACTGACGACGAAACGAATGACAGAAGCACAGATGAGAGCATCGCACCGGAAACTGTCACTACGACTGACTTCAGTACATTTATCTCTTTTTTTCTGAAAAACAATCTTGTTGCAATAACTGTAATCAGCAGGAATAAAGCATAACTTCCCAGGCCAAAACATCGTCCGACAAGGAAACTTCCCCACTTGTATCCCAATGTACCCCCCATATTATGCACATCTTCAATGCCGACGATCTGTTCCTGAGAGACAAGACTCTGATCTTCCTTCCAGGTAAAAAGGTAAGATGTGACTGAGACAAATGTAAATACAGCAAATACGCCTACTATGAGTCCCAAGACTTTAAGTATGCGTATCCTCTTGTCTTCCGGCATATCCGACCATATTGCCTTCAAAGGCCGGAATCCTTTACCTTTACTCTGCCGGACTGCTTTTCCAGATGATTTCTGCTCCTGCTTTTTCAATGGCATCTCTCTACTGTTTTCTCATATTACGCTGACGCATCATATTATTTTTCTGCCTCTGATTACCGTTTCCGCCTGACTTTACAGGATTGAGACTCGGTTTGGAAAATACGGCAGTTGACGATATCCTGCTCAACTGCAATCCTTCTGGAACTTTTATCTTATAATCTGAAAGCCTCTCTATGTCCTGAAATATAGTTTCGTCAGAAACACTGTCCTTATTCCAGATAAGATATTGCTGTCTCATGTATATGGCCAGGGAACGAAGCATTGCAGTTTTAACCTCACCGTCAGGCTGCTCAGCCACCAAATCTATTATTCCTTCTATATTTCTTCCGTAATGTACGGCTTTCAACGGCTTTCTCTTTACTGGGATATTCATAGGCCTGGACATAAGCTGGGCCTTTTCAGGAGCTGGATAAGGTGAATTCACTTCAATATCAAATCCTGATATTATATGAAGATGGTCCCAGAGTTTCTGTTCCCAATTTTCCTGAAGATGGACTTGTGTGTTCAAAGTCTCCATCACCTTCACCACAGCCTTTGCCTGCTCGTCCCTTTTCCCGGTATCTGGAAGATTCTTGACATATTCTATCATTTTCTGAACATTCCTTCCATACTCAGGCATTCTGAGCTTATCACGCTGCGTATTATAATCCAAACCTACGCTTATCATTTCATTATCCATTGTACAAATCCATTAAACTACAATCTGCAAATTTAATAAATTTTGGACGCTGTTCAGAGGGTATAAGGATTTTTCTGTAAAAAAGTTTCCAATAAGCATTCTAATATAAAATAGTTTGGATGCAGCTATATCATTGGCGGCATCCAAACTATATTTAACCGGATTACTTAATCCGAGAATTTCTTATTTCTTAAAAGACCACTCTATTACAACCGGATTATGGTCTGAAGGGTACTTGAATTTGAATGTATCTGTCAGAATCTTCCATGACAACACCTTATTGTCTTTTTTTGTAATGAATATATGGTCGATTCTGGTTGCATTGGCCGGAGGTGTCGACATGTATTTATAGCCGTTGTATGTAGGCCACTTTTCATTTTCCCTCTTGAATGACAAACTGTAACTGTCTGAAAGCAATCCTGATGTCACAATTGTCTTATATACTTCCGAATTCTGGTTTGAGTTGTAGTCCGCCGTGCAGAAAGCAGGAAAGTCACCGGCTATTTCAGCAACCTTTTCAAGAAGAATCCTTGCACTTTGCCTGCGGGCCTCGACTCCTTTATGGTCAAAATGTGAATTGAAGTGGAAAAAGACCTTTCCTGTTTTCCTGTCCTTGAACTTGGCCCAGTTGCACATACGTGGAGAATATGAATCCCAGCTCTTCGAATTGGCCACATTAGGCGTTTCCGAGTACCAAAAAGAACCACTGTCTAGAACTTCAAACCTTTCCGTCTTATAAAAAATCGGATTGAAATGTCTCCTTGGCACATCATTCTCTCCTGTAACACTTGTGCCTACCCATGAATACTCCGGAAGCCAGGAAGCAACATCCTCAACCTGTTCCTTGTAAGGCTCCTGTGCCCCGAAGATATCAAAATCACACTTCTCAAGCATAGCTTTCGTAATATCCTTTCTGTTGGCCCATGCGCCGTCAGGCTCTTTCACATTGTCATACTGGATATTGTAAGTAGCTACTCTTATCGGCTCGGTCCATTTTCTGTTGTCATCGCCAGGAGTATTGCTATCCTGTGCCTTGGCACAGGAAATAGAAACAAGTGCAATAAACAATGATGTTAAAATTTTAGTATCCATATCTGTCATTAATTATCATTCTTCTTTATATAGCGGCTGAAAAACTCTAGAACTTCCATACCTGTATCCAAATCAGTATCAGGTAGCGAATGAGATCCTCCTTGAATTTCATACAACCAAACTTCAGCACCGGCTGTTCCGCCAAGATATCTGTGAACTATGACCTTGCGTCCGTTTTCTTTTGCCGGCAATATTTCTGTAAGTGCATGAGTACAACGGTTTGCAGCAACCCAGTATCCAACTGCTGCAGGGACCGAAATATACGCTCCCCAGCCACCTTCATTCAAAGGATCACCCTCCCATAAGGATGTCCTGTCATCAGTTCCGTGTATCTCCAGAAGAGGTACAGGTGATGATGCTTCCAGTTCCCTGTACATCCACTCAAGTGTCAGACCGGCCAACGGAGCAACTGCAGCAAAAAAGTCAGGCTTCATAT
>CALADR010000149.1 GCA_937890845.1 uncultured Bacteroidales bacterium
GCTATACTTTATGTTCTTGTCGAAAGAAACGGCGGACTCAGGACAGAGCAGATTGCAGAGATTATAAACCGCAGGAAGCTTCATATCCGGAAGGACGGCAATCCGGTGACCTCTGCCCAGGTCTATGCTGTCGTCATGCGCTACCCTGACACATTTGTCAAGTCCGAGGGGAGGATAATGCTGATGATCTGATTTCTCCTTGCAAACTGGGATCGTGATAAATATTTGGCTCGAATTGCTTTGAAGCATAATTCGGTACTGAAAAGGCCCTTCTGCGGTACCAACCGGATTGAAAGACGTGGTCGGTACGGAGAAGGGGGGCTCTGCGGTACGCATCGGCTCGGGACTCCCGATTCCCAGAGTGCTGCATATATTGTTCAATGACAGGAGCCGTCCGGTAATCGGCCGGATCAGGGTGTGGAATTGGCTGGAAAATTATATAAATTTGCATTTTTGTGTCTGATTGCACAAATGTGTGCGGTAATTGGATATTCCGGCACGAAAGCTCTGATTTGGCAAAAGTTCTGATTGGAAGATGTGCAATGGGAGGATGTGGCGGAAGAGTTGAATGTTAAAATGATTAGTGAGATTTAGATATGCTTATAGTTCTGGAAGGCCTGGACGGGGCAGGGAAGTCCACCCAGGTAAAAAAGTTGAGAGAATATTTGGAGTCAGTATGTAAAAGCTTGGAATATATACATTTCCCGAGATATGATGCTCCGGTTTACGGGGATCTTATAAGCCGTTTTCTCAGAGGTGACTTCGGCTCTAACGAAACTGTCCATCCCCAGCTTGTGGCTTTGCTTTATGCGGAAGACAGGCACGGTGCGGCACCGGAAATGAGGAAGGTGATCGATGCCGGCGGTACAGTTCTTCTTGATAGATATGTCTATTCAAATATCGCATACCAGTGCGCTAAAGTCAGTAATTCGGAGCAGAAAGAAAATTTGAGACAATGGATTTTTGATACCGAATACGGTGACTTTGATCTTCCGAAGCCGGATCTGAATCTTTTCCTGGATGTGCCGATTTCCTTTGTAGAGAAAAAACTCACTTCTGCCAGAAAGGGCGGGGACAGAGAGTACCTTGCCGGGGGTACTGACATTCATGAGGCTGACATGCAGTTCCAGTGCAGGGTCAGGGATGTGTACAGGAGACAATGCGAGCTGGACCCGAAGTTCATAAGAATAGACTGCTCCGACAGCGAAGGCAATATGCTGCCTCCTGATGCAATATTTGCCAAGGTACGCTCATGTGTCGATGAGGTCTTGGGTAAATGATACTTTGCGGGGCATCATAAGTTTCGTGATAAATGGAAGTTGAATTATTTGCGGGTTTGAACAGATGAATATATTTTTTGTCAGGTTGAGGCGTTTCTGCGCATTCCTTACAGGTTTTGTATTTTTTCTTTCAGGTATATTCAAACTGACGGATCCTGTAGGGGCAGGACTTGTCATGTCGGAATACTACAAGTTTTTCCATATCGGATTTCTTGACTTTACCGCTTTGCCGGCAGCTGTAATTCTGGCATTTGCCGCAACAACTATCGGTGCTGCGCTTGTATCAGGAGTGTGGCGGAAAGTCGCGGCTTTTGCGGCATCCGGCTTCCTTGCTTTTTTTACGTTGCTTACTCTCATTCTGGTCATATTCAATCCGGAAATGGATTGCGGGTGTTTCGGGGAAGTGGTACATCTGAGCCATATGCAGACATTCATAAAAAATATTGTCCTCTGCCTTCTCTGCTTTGCCGCGTTTTATCCTTATAAGGAATTCGGAAGGACCAGGCGCAGGAAGTATGTCGCCTTTCCGATGGTGATGACAGCAGTAATGGCTTTCACTGCCTATTCTCTGATTTTTATTCCTCTTACAGACTATACTGATTATAAGCCAGCTACAAGACTGATGGCGGCAGAGCATCCGTCTGATACAGGTGAGGATATGTATGAATATGTAGTGGTGTACGAAAAGAACGGGCAGCAGAAAGAGTTCTCTCTCGAGTCTTTGCCTGACTCTACCTGGACTTTCGTGGAGTCAAAGGCTGTC
>CALADR010000150.1 GCA_937890845.1 uncultured Bacteroidales bacterium
AACATGCATGAACTGCAGGACCTTGACGCCCTTGTACAGGGACCTATCAACCTGGGTATCCGCATAGCGTCTGAGGAGGAACCTAATTTCGAGTTCTACACGTCAAGACTTGGAATTCGCTACAGCGACATACTGCCTTTCTATGAAAACCTTATAAGCAAGAAGAGCAAGTTCCATCTCAAGATGCTTCATTTCTTCATCAATACCGGTATTCGCGATACTGCATATTACTGGAATGAACTGGCAAAATGTGTCAGCGTATATTGTGATCTGAAGATGATATGCCCGGAACTGGATTCGCTTAACATTGGCGGTGGCTTCCCTATTAAGAATTCCCTCGCAATGGACTTTGACTACGAGTATATGGCAGAAGAAATAATCTCGCAGATAAAGGCGATGTGCAATGCACGCGGAGTCGCTGAGCCGAACATCTTCACTGAATTCGGAAGCTTCACTGTAGGAGAGTCCGGTGCGACGATTTTCCAGATACTTGACATCAAACAGCAGAATGACAGGGAACGCTGGTATATGATAGACAACTCATTCATGACCACTCTTCCTGACACCTGGGGTATCAAGCAGAGGTTTATTCTTCTCCCTATAAACAAATGGAACGAAAAGTACCAGAGGGTCTTCCTTGGAGGACTTACATGCGACAGTCAGGACTATTATAATGCGGACTCACATGCAAATGCTATCTTCCTGCCTATTATGGAAGACCGCAGCGATCCGCTTTACATCGGATTTTTCCATACGGGAGCTTATCAGGAGTCAATATCCGGATATGGCGGAATACAGCACTGCCTGCAGCCGGCTCCAAAACATATAATCATCGACAAGGATGAAAACGGAGACTATACGACCAAATTGTTCAGCAAGGAGCAGACATACAAGTCAATGCTGAAAATTCTTGGTTATTAGGACATTACCAATTATAAACACTAATATAAGAAGCTGTTTGAATTTTTGTCATCATAAATTTATGGGATATTTTTAAACAGCTTTTCAGGTTTATATACAAGACTTATGTCAGGCATATCAAACAACGAAATCAAACGGCTCCGCTCTCTGGCAATGAAAAAATTCAGAGACCAGACGGGGCTTTTCATAGTAGAAGGCGAGAAGATGGTGTCGGAGGCACTGTCTTCTTCCTTTAAAGTAGAGAGCATATACAGAATCGAGGATATAGGACAGGACGCAATGTCCAAAATAAGTTCTCTTGCGTCTCCGTCTCCTGTGCTTGCAGTCGTAAGGAAACCGGAAAATATGTTCCTTGATGCACCTAAGGCCAAGAATCTCCCTTGCGGGCTATATCTGGCACTGGATTCAATGAGAGATCCTGGAAATCTCGGCACTGTACTGCGTATTGCAGACTGGTTCGGGGTGGACGCTGTTTTCGCATCCGGAGATACCGTTGATATCTTCAACCCGAAAACAGTACAGGCCACAATGGGGGCAATATTCAGGGTGCGCTTCCAATATGCTGACATTCCGTCTCTTGCAGCATCTGTATGTTCATCAGGAGGTAAGGTCTATGGAACCTTCCTGGATGGGCACAACTTATATGAAAGAGAACTTGAAACAGGTGAAAATACAGCATCTGTGATAATCATAGGCAATGAATCTGAAGGCATTTCCGCGCCAGTCGCAAAAAATGTGTCTGACAGACTTTACATTCCACCGTACCCTGCAGGTGATACAGGCTCCGAGTCTCTTAATGCAGCAGTAGCCACGGCTGTTACAGTAGCCGAATTCCGACGCCGCATGTACCAGCAAAGGTAAATTCTTGCATATCTTATATTTAATCAGAAAGCTTCCAATTGCCACATTTACACTATGAATACAGTAGAACCAGTCAGTCTGAAAAGTCTCAGAAACACAGACTATGAGTCTCTTATAAGACACAGGGTGGGCAAAATCCTAATGATCTGCTCTAACTATGATGCTTTCATTTTAGAAGAAGACGGGCAGATAGAGACCAGGATCTATGAAGAGTATATTGACCTGAACCTTAGCAACCCGCCACAATTCGTATGGGTGGACTCATCAGATAAAGCATATAGTATAATCAAGAATGACAGTGAGTTGGATATGATTATCTGTATGTATAATGCAGGTGACGGAGGGGTTTTTTCCCTTGCTTCAAGACTTAAGGAAGAAAATGTCAGAATACCGTTTGTTCTGTTGACACACTTCTCTAAAGAAATATACAGAAGGCTGATGCTTCAGGATATGTCAGCCATAGACTTCATATTCAGCTGGCATGGAAATGCAGACCTGATAGTGGCGATTGTCAAGCTTTTCGAAGATACCCGTAATGCGGAAAATGACATACTGAAAGTCGGTGTGCAAGCTATTTTACTGGTAGAAGATTCAGTGCGATACTACTCTACATACCTCCCGGAGTTATACAGGCTTATCCTCCGTCAAAGTTCGGAATTTCTTAAAGAGACACTGAACGGCCGGCAGCGCAAATTCAGGAAACGCTCAAGGCCTAAAATCCTTCTTGCCACCAACTATGAAGATGCAGTATGTCTATACGAAAAATATAAGTCAAATCTTCTCGGAGTCATCTCAGACGTCGGATTCGTTTTAAGCAAAAACGACTCTCCTATGGCTGAAAAGAAAGATGCAGGACTGGATTTGGTAAGGCTCATAAAAGCAGACGACCCTACAATGCCGGTACTGCTGCAGTCGTCTCAGGAAAGTTATGCAGAGACAGCCCGCAGCCTAGGTGTCGGATTCCTGAAAAAATATTCCAAGACTCTTTTCCTTCAGCTTTCAGAATATATAAAAGATGAGTTCTGCTTCGGGGATTTCGTATTCAGAGACTCCGGGCGAAACGAGTATGGCCGTGCCTCAAACCTTAAGGACCTGGAGAAATATATTAGAACAGTCCCTGACGATGTGCTTCTCTATAATACCTCAAGGAATATGCTTTCCAAGTGGTTTTTTGCACGCGGGCTTTTTACATTGGCTTACAGATTCAGGCAAATGAGGGAAAACCACTTTGCTTCAACTGATGCGCTAAGAAGTTACGTTTCACAGGAAATCCATGATTATCATGCCCTTACAGGCAGAGGGATTATTGCGCACTTCGACAAGGATTTGTATGAAAAATATATCTGGTTTGCTCGCGCCGGAGAGGGATCATTAGGAGGAAAGGCCAGAGGCCTGGCATTTCTTAACAGCCTGATTCAGAAGTACCAGCTGGACGAAAGATATCCTGGAGTCAAAGTATCAATTCCCAGAACCATGGTGGTTGCAACAGATTATTTCGATGAGTTTATAATAGACAACGGGCTTCAGTATGTTATCGACTCAGATTTATCAGACGATGACATACTGGCGGAATTCGTAGCCTCAAGACTGCCAGAAAAACTTGTGGATGAGCTGAGGTCCTATGTCGCTACCGTATCTAGCCCTCTTGCCATAAGGTCCAGTTCCAAACTGGAAGACAGTAACTATCAACCTTTTGCCGGAGTCTATTCCACATATATGATACCTGTAGCTGAAAATAAGGACCAGACTTTGCGACTCTTGGGAAAAGCAATAAAAAGTGTGTATGCTTCTGTATTCTTTGCAGGCAGCAGGGCCTATATACATACTACAGGCAACCTTATAAGCGAAGAGAAGATGGGCATAGTTATACAAAGCATTTGCGGAACGCAACATAACGGCTACTACTATCCTATGCTCTCTGGTGTTGCAAGATCTGTAAATTATTACCCTATAGGGAGTGAAAAGCCTGAAGACGGCATCGTAAACCTGGCATTCGGACTTGGCAAGACAGTTGTTGATGGCGGACATACTCTCCGGTTTGACCCACGCTTTCCGAAGAAGATACTTCAGCTTTCTGATCCGGGTCTTGCCCTTCGCGATACACAGAAGGAAATGTATGTCCTCGATATGAGACCTGGAGCATTCAAGATATCCAAGGATGACAGCATAAATCTGGGCAAGTTTCCTGTCTCGGACATATTGAAAGACTTCAATTATCCGGAACTTGTCGCCTCTACATTTAGTACTGCCGACCAGCGTATCGTTCCAGGCACTAATTCTTCAGGGCCGAGAATAATTACATTTGACAGTATTCTGAAATACGGAAGGTTCCCGCTTGCCAAGATTATGTCGGAACTTATGCTCATATGTAAAAAAGAGCTTATGTGCGATATCGAACTTGAATTTGCCGCAGATGTCATTCCAGATTCAAAAGGATCAGAAATCGTACTTAAACTGCTGCAGGTAAGACCTGCCGGTGCATATGGAGAGGATTCTGAAATAACAGTGGAGCAAGCCCGGGAAAATATGGACGAAGTGATTGTAAGTTCAGAAAAGGCCCTGGGATCAGGCCGGATATCCGGAATGAAATACATAATGTATGTAGATCCGGAAGGATTTGACAGTGCCTGTACAAGGGAAATGGCTTCGGAAATAGCAGAAATGAATGCATCTGTAAAAGCCTCTGAAGAAAACTACCTGCTTATAGGACCTGGAAGATGGGGGTCATCAGACCCATGGCTTGGCATTCCTATAGAGTGGAGTGACATTTCTGAGGCTAAAATGATAGTAGAATGCGGTATTCCAGGCTTCCA
>CALADR010000151.1 GCA_937890845.1 uncultured Bacteroidales bacterium
TCAACCCCTTGGAAAGAGCTGTCATAATCAGGTCCGCGGCATTTCTCGCGCCCAATTTTTCCATTAGATGTCTTCTGTGGGTATCAACCGTATTGACCGAAACACATAAATCGTCTGCTATCTCAGCAGTACTTTTCCCTTCGGAAATGCCATTCAGCACATCCAGTTCCCTGAGTGTAAGGTCATCCTTCTGCCCGTCCGAAGAACGCCTCAGGGAAAGAGCTATTTTTTCAGCATACGGACAATAATAATTTTCTCCACACAACACTTTGCGCACGGCCTCTATAAGCATAGATGAATCGACAGACTTGAAAAGTATGCCGGATACACTCCTCATAATCAGCTCCTTGATAAACCAGACTTCTTCGTGGACAGTATTGACCATAATCCTTGCATCCGGATTTATCCCGCAAATACCGTCGATAAGATCCATTCCTGACATATCAGGAAGTTCCATATCGAGTATATACAGATCAAATTGCTGTCTTCCTGCCAGCTGCAGTGCTTCATTTCCGTCAGACGCAGTAAAAATCCGGTTAATTTCAGGCAAGGAAGTTTCTATAATACTTTTCAGACCTTGCAACACTAAATCATGGTCATCCACCAGCAGAACTTGCTTGTTATCATCCATCGGCACACCCATTAAAATAATGCACAAAATAAGACAATTTCAAAATATCCTGCATCACGGAAAATGATGATTTTCGCAGTCACGCTACCTGCTGCTGAGAGGCACTTCAAACGTGAATATCTGACCGTTTCCATCCGATTCTGCAGTAAAACGGCCTCCTACAGCTGTTGTTCTCTCTCTTACTGTCTCTGAGCCAATGCCGCTGCCTTGGACTTCGGACTGCCTGCCATCATCTGAAATTTTCAGGATAACTCTGTCAGGCTCAAGGAAAAGCCTTATCCGGATCCAGGTGGCACCAGAATGCTTTACAATGTTTGACAGAATCTCCTGCATCACACGATAGACTTCATAAGAGATATGGGCAGGCAGGAACTCCCATTCTACATCTTTGTTTTCACACAGACAGTCAAGACTGATTTCTGAAGATCTCCTGAACCTCTCGGTATATGCCTCGACTGTTTCTTTCAGTGTAACATTATGAAACTTGGGTGGTATCAGTTCATGAGAAATACCACGTACCTCCGCCCTTGTCTGTTCCAGAATACTGCAGATTCTGTCCAGTTCTTCATTCTGAGGCAATGATTTCAGCTGGAGTCCTATGCCGAGCAAGTCGTTGCATACCCCGTCATGCAGATCCTTGGCAAGCCGGCTTCTTTCCTGCTCAAGTCCTTCTATATAACTTTTGGCTATCTTCAGTTCCTCTTCCTTTTTCCGTTTTCTGCGGCGGTAGAAATATGACAGGGCAAACACAGCCAGAGCAGCCATGGCTGCTATTGCAATTACAGACCATTTGAGTGTCCTTGCCTTCTGCAACGACTGTGCTTCATTCAGTCTCGATATCTCCAGCTCCTTTTCGGCTGTCTCATACTTGACTGAAAACTCGGAAAGGCTGGTCTCAAGGTCTGCCGTATGGAGGCTGTCAGCAAGTCTGTATGCCCTCTCATAATATTCGGAAGCCTTTACCATCTGTCCGAGAGCCTTATAGTCACGGGCTATCATAAGACTGAGGATATCGGAAGGCACCTGGGAATTGGTTGCCGAAACTTTTTCGAGATGCTTCCACAGCTCCAGACTTTCCCTGTAATGTCCCATAGACTGGAATATTTTGGCCATAGTCTCACGGTACCCCTGTACCTCGGCCGACTCTGCCGGTAAGGCGGCCACCAGTTTTTCAGCGGCTGCCTTATAAAAATAAATGGAATCCGTGCTTTCTGTCCTGTCAAAGACAGAAAGCAGGTAGGTAATTCCTTTCAGTTCAAATACCGGCTGCTTGCGGATGCGGGCTTTTGACAATATGGAATGAATCGCTCCGGAAGCCTCATCCGTCTTGCCGGAAAGCCCGAAAATGGCACCTGCTGTAGTGGAAGCATAGATGACCATATCCATATCATCACAGTCTCCTGCAGCAGAGACAGCAAGGCGCGAGTACTTTTCCGCCTCCTCCAGCCTTGAAGTATTGGCATAAAGTACGGCAATATTGGTCAGAAGATA
>CALADR010000152.1 GCA_937890845.1 uncultured Bacteroidales bacterium
GAAATAAAGTTCAACAAAAAAGGGCTTAGGAAAAAGGATGAGATATGTAGTCATTTTGAATGGTACAATGTCCATCTTACAGTTAACGGACATTGTATTGTACGTGTTAGCATGGATAAGATGAATGCGTTTGAAAAGACTGTTGAACGTGAATTTATTTCAGTGATTAAAAGGCTATAAAATGGCGAAGTTTCTGTTTGCAAAACTTGTCATTCTGAACTATCTTTACTGATGTAATAAACTAAAAGTCAAACCAATAAATATAAAATTATGGCAGAAATTCAAAAACTTCCGGTGATGCTCATACAGCCGTCACCTATGAATCCTCGTAAAACTTTCGATGGAGCGAAGCTTGAGGAACTCGCTCAGAACATTGAAGAACAGGGCTTGTTGCATCCTATCACAGTCAGGAAAATCAGTGATGGAGAAACACATATTGATGAAGAAACCGGTGAGGTTGTATCTGTAGAACCACGATACGAGATTGTATGCGGTGAGAGACGTTTCCGAGCATGGAACCTGCTTGCAAACAAATCGTCCAAGTATAATGAGATACCTTGCATCATAAGGGAAATGACTGATGAACAGGCTTTCGATGCAATGATAACAGAGAACTTGCAGCGCCAGGATGTAGATCCTGTTGAAGAAGCCATAGCTTTCTCCCTGCTTCTTGAAAATGGAAATGCGATTGAAGATATTGCTATCCGATTTGGTAAGTCAATCAGATTCATTCAGGACAGAGTTAAGCTGAAAGGGCTTATTCCTGAGCTTATAGATATGTTAAGACAGGAACTTATCCCAATATCAGGAGCAATGTTGCTGGCTAAACTCGATATAGATGCGCAGAAAGAATTCTATAATGAGAATATGAATGGTGAGAGTGCTGCAAGCATATCTGATATAAAGGAATATATTGATGACTTGTTCTGTGTTATTGATAAGGCACAGTTCTTTTCTGAGGATAATTTCAGTGATTCGATTCCATCATGTTCCAGATGCATCAATAATACGGCAAATCATGGGTGCCTTTTCTATGAAATGAAAGGAAAGGAACAGAAGTGCATTAATTGTGAATGTTTCGAGAAGAAGCAGCAGGAATATGTCAAATACCGTGTCATGAAGGAGGCTGACAATCTTGTTAAAAAGGGAGAGCCGCTGACATTCGGAAAATCAGTCATTCTAATTGAATCTCCAGAATCATGGGATAATGAAAATGAGAAGAAGAGAAAGGAAGATGCAGTTAGGATGTACAATGATATGGGATTTGAGGTGGTGTATGATAACGTATTCGACCATCAATGCTGGTATAATGAGGGTGATGAAAGGATTGCAGAGAAGCTCGAAAATAATGAGTTGTATAGATGCATTGAGGTTCTTAATTATAGAAGGCCTGAATTCAAGGTTTCTTTTTATTATCTCAAGAAATCTTCATCTGTTAAAGGTGCTTGTACTGTATCAAAGCAGATTGAGGCAGAGAATATCAGACAGAAGATTAAGCGCAATAAGGAACTCATGGTTGAGAAGTCAACTGAAACCATGCGTAAATGGGCAGATGATATGACTGACTATACAAGAAAATCCGATGGAATGACATTGAACGAGCAGACAATTTTGGATGTGTTGGTGTTGAAGAATTGTGGGTATCAGTTCCTTAATTCAATAGGACTGAAAACATGTCAGATGGATATGGTGAAATATGTTACAGATAATGCTAAGGATAGAAACAGATGGTACAGAGAATTTATTCGTACAAAATTATCTGAAGCTTCTGTAATGTATGACAGTCAGTTGAAGGAATTGCAGAATATGCTTTTCAGCGAGCAATATCCTGAAAAGTACAATGAGATGACTTCAAAACTCAAAAGTGCATACTCCAAGAAGGAAGAGAAGATGAATGAGAGACTTAAGGAACTTGAAAGTGAGCAGTAAATTAGAATACGGAGGAGTCATTTAGACTCCTCTTTTGTTTAACCTTAACAACCATTATGGAGAAAATTCATTCGCCCTGAATCATTTGCTTAATTGATATATAGTCCGATAACAATAACTTAGATAATTATGATTACGTTAAACAGACTTGCAAAAAGATGTTTTGATATAGCGTTGAAGCGAAAAAAAATGACAGAAACTACTTCTCCTAAATCCGTAGTGCTGGCCATATCGTCAGAATGGAGGGAACTTGCTGAAGCTGGTAAGGAGCGAAGCAATCATATACCATCCTGGAGTGAACGTGAGGAAGAAGCCGCAGATGTCATAATAGCTACGCTTACCTATCTTGAGAAGATAGGATGCAATGACATCGAACAACTATTGAAGGATAAGGTTGAGTTTAATTCATACCGCGTTGACTAAGTGATGTTCCGGCTATTGTGTGATGTTGATTATTAGTGTTGTTGATTTAAATAGTTGGTATATGACAACAGAATTTGATTTCAAAACAATCCAGATCAGTTTGCTGGATTTCAATAAGGGCCAGCTTGATGGCCTTCCGAAAAATCCCCGGTTCTTCAGGGATTACCGTTATGATGCAATGAAGAAAAGCATAGAGGACAGTCCTGAGATGCTTAATCTTCGTGAACTAATTGTCTATCCTGTAGGAGAAAGATACATTGTAGTGTGCGGTAATTTAAGACTTAGGGCCTGCAAGGAACTTGGGTACAAGGAACTTCCTTGCAAGGTTCTAAATCCTGAGACTCCTGTAAAGAAGCTGCGTGAATATGCGACAAAGGATAACGTGTCATTCGGTGAGAATGATATGGACGTGATGATGAACGACTGGGATAAGTCTGAACTTCAGGACTGGGGTATTGAGTTTGCTCCGGAACGGATGAAACTGCTGTTTATCCACTTATACCCAAGTATGATGAAAAATATGAGCTATTCATCATTATGTCGGCTAGTGAAGTGGATAGCAACTGGTTACGTGAAGCACTTGACATGCAGCACATGCAGAGTTACAAGACCGGCAAAGTGAGCAAAAGCAATGTAGTTGATATTAAGGATGTACGCCATGCAATTGAGAATCGTAATACCAAGTCATAAGCGACATGACAGGGTGTTCGCTAAAAAGCTGGTGAACGACCCGATAATCTGTGTGGCAGAGAGCCAGGCGGACCTATACAGACAGTTCAATCCAGATTGTGAGATAGTCACTCATCCGGACGATGTTGTAGGACTCATCCCCAAACGTAACTGGATGGCTAAGCATTTCGGAAACCTGTTCATGCTTGACGATGATGTCCACGCCTGCAAATCTATATGTGTAGAAAAAGGAGAACCGTCGAGGATT
>CALADR010000153.1 GCA_937890845.1 uncultured Bacteroidales bacterium
GACTCATTTGATTTATGCTCTCAAATCTGTCAACTTTTTTCAGTTCAAGTCATTAACACACAAAAAAAATACTTTTTTTTATTTATTTTTGCTTTTTATTGGCAAATCCGGATAAAAAACAAAATAAAATACAACATAATGAAAAACACATTGATTATTGCACTGTCTCTTTTTGCCTGCTGCATAGCCTCGGCACAGGTAAAAATCACTGGGGGACCATATCTCCAGAATGTAACGGAAACCGAATTCACTGTAGTTTGGACTACAAATATGGATGCTGTCGGCTGGATAGAGATAGCTCCTGATGACGGCACGCATTTCTATAACACCGAACGTCCGGCATATTTTGATTTGAGAGGGGCAGGAAGGAAACCGATAGGCAAACTCCACAAGGTAACAGTCAAAGGGCTTACCCCCGGCACAGTCTATAGATATAGGGCTATGAACAAAGGTGTTATATCACAGGAGCAGAGAAGTCGCATTGTCTATACGGAAGGTTACGGACAGGATATTCTAAAGCGCAAGCCGTCACAAGTAAAGACACTGAGCAGTTCTTACGATAAGGTCAAATTCGCAATGGTCAATGATGTCCACGAAAACGACTCCACTTTCAGAATGCTTTTCAAGGATGCTGCAGGCAAATATGACTTCGTATGCTTTAACGGGGACATGACATCAGATGTGCCGAACGAAGAGGTCCTGATGAAGCATTACCTCAAGTCAGCGGGAGAACTGTTTGCAGGTGAAACTCCTCTATATATAGTAAGGGGTAACCACGAATACAGGGGAAATGCAGCCACTAAGTATATTGATTATCTGCAGACTCCTACCGGTAAGACCTATTATGCGTTCAAATATGGAAAATTTTTCTTCCTTGCCCTTGACGGAGGAGAAGACAAGCCAGACAGTGACATAAGGAATCTGGATATAATGATTACCGAACAATATGTCAGAGAAGAATCAGAGTGGCTTAAAAAAGTAGTCCAAAGTGAAGACTTCAAGAACGCTGATGTACGTATCGCCTTCTGTCATATACCTCCTGGAGAAAAAGGATGGTACGGTAACGCCACTGTCAGCAGGATGCTTGTACCTACCCTCAACGAAGCTGGTATAGACCTGATGCTTTGTGCCCATATCCATAACCTTCGTTATGAAGCACCTGGTACCACTAATGCAAATTTCCCTGTCTTGTGTAATGACAATCTTACACGACTGGATGCAGAAGTAACTTCTGACAACATCTCCATATCTGTCTTTGATCCAGACGGTAAAACCATAAAGTCATTCAATTTCAAGCCGAAAAACTAAGAAAACGTTTAAGCATCATACAAAAAAACAGACTTCCGTTAATCTTCTCAAAAAGATACGGAAGTCTGTTTCATTTTTGCATAGTATGTTTCATTTCGTAACACAAATCGATAAGACTTTAATATCCAAATGCAACATTATTGTAACAAAGTAAAAACAAAAAACATGTCATTTCAAAATAAATGAAAGAAAATAAAAATATTTACTATATTTGCGGCAACTTTTCACGACCCACACTACAGCATTTGGTGTAAAGGATATGAAATGATATAAAACAAGCACATTAAGACATTGCAAAATTTATAATAATAAGCAAAGAAATAAAACACAAACTGATTATCAATCAATCACTAACAGTCTAATTAACTTTAATGACCATGGGACATTTTCGTCACAATGCAATTAAACTAATCCTGTTGTGCGGATTAATATCTCTTCTTTCACAGTCTTGTAAAGAAGATTCCCCTCTTGCTGATAGCAAGAATCCTATACCGTTCAACACAAAATTTATCGGGCAAATCGAATCGCCTCTCTCAGAAAACCTTATTTATTGCAAATCCGTAAAGCTCAAACGCAACTCTGTAATACAGAGTTTTGACATAGCAAAAGACGGAAGTATATATTATCTGCAGATTGCAGGTACTTCAAGCCATCAGCTTAACCTTATTAAGGGTACTCCTGCTGATTCTGAGGAAATGATGGTTTTCGAATACTTCGGACACGGAACCAATATGGCTATTGAAGAGCAGGGTGACGGTACCTGGATTTGGCTTGGCAGCTACGGCAACAAAGGAGGAGATGGAGGATATGGCGGTTCCCAAGCTATTTCAAGAATAAAATACGAGGCTGGATCAACAGTACAGTCCGGTGCTGGAGAGCATTTTTATCTGGACGGAACAAGGAATATCCATCCTTCCATAAACTTGGAAAAGGATATTCTCGGTGTACAATATTCAAAGAAAGTCTCCGGAGTAAATGCACGATTTTTCGTTGCTTACAAACTTAGCGAAGCTATGGCTCTTGAAGTAGAGGATGTCAAATTGGATATGCTCAAATATGGCGGCGAAAACGGAGTTCCTGAAAAAACTGAAACTCCTGTCATAAAAGCCAGAAGACTGTCCAGACTCACCCCTCTATATTCTTTCGGAGTTTCTGATGGACATGGCGGAGCTGTCGGAGAATATGCTTTCAAAGGCATTTGTCAGCGTTCTCGACAAGAACGGTCTTCTCTCTGCAAGAAAAGAGGTAAAGGCCATTCTTGATTCAGAGGCCCTTAAAGCAGCCGGCATAGCAGACCGTGGATATATGGAAGCAGAAGGAATCAAAGTAAAGGGAGATAAACTGTATACAGGATTTGCATCCCGTCTCATGCAAGACGGTACAGACACCCGTCTTGCAAACGTTTTCATATACAAATAATTGACTTAATCCCTTTTCACTATAAACTATTATTTTATGAAGCGATTTGGCTTACTTTTAATGCTGGCGGGATTCCTTGCTTCTTGCAACGAAGATGTAACGCCTTCCATTCCGGTAATCAAGGAATTTGCTATCACCGTAGTGGACAAGGCTGATGTTCCCGTATCAAAAGCACAGATAGATGTATATATGTCTCACAAAAGCGACTTTGTGGTGACTAGCAAAACAACAGACATTTTCGGAAAAGCCCGTATTATTAACCTGAAACCAGGTGAATATATTTTCAAAGGAACTGTTGGAAAAACTGAGCTTTTTACAAAAAACATATCTGTTTCCGAAAATAATGAGGAAAATGCTGCTGTAATCACTACAGCCAATTATGCAACCCCAATATCAGACTTCAAAGTTACTGTACAGAGCGACAGAGGTGCTGCCATCTCAGAAAGAAAAGTCGATCTAGTGACAAAAGAAGAAAGCATAGTTTACAAATCGGCCAATACAGACAGTAACGGTGAAATCCTGTTCGAGAAAGTTCCTCTTGGAGAATACCTTGTCAAGGTCTATGATGAAATGAATGAAGTTCCGGTAATCACAGACGAAATCACTGTTGTAGAGGATATCACGAAAAATGTATCAAATGTGGAAATCATCAAACTTATCCACAGTTCTGACATCGTTATTACAGGGTTTATGGTGGATCCTAAGGGAAGTGACTCTCCTAAGGTAGGAACTACTTCCGGCAGCGGATTCCAGCATATCGGAGGATATGAATACATTCAGTTGATGGCTCTTAAAGATATCAATTTTGACGAAACTCCTTATTGTGTCATCACTGGTATGAATGCGACTAATCCGGACGACTCTTCATATCCTGCAGCTATAAACGGATGGGTACAGTCTATGGGAGCAAATTCAAAGACAACGTACCAGATGAACCTCACTTCCGGAAGCGTCAAGAAAGGTCAGTTCTTCTATGTAGGAGGAATGAGCAGAATGATTGCCAGCTACTATGACAACTGGGGTAGCTATCAGGTGGAAAAAAGCAGATGGTGGGAGTTTGACTTCTACAAACCTGGAAGCAACAACAACGGAAAGGCCAAGGAGGGCTCCGGACTACTGAATAACCTCAACAGCGACAAGAAAACAAACGTTCCAGACGGAATTGCAGTATTCAAAGGCACTGAAATCACGAAAGATACAGAACCGCAGGATGTTGTATTCTACGGAGGAGATTCCCCTATCAGGAAAGAAGACAGATATCTGATTACTGACAATGACCTCTACCGTAAAGAAACATCAAAAGGAGTAAAACAGCCTTACTTTGGAGATGGCACCAATACTTGGTTTGCCCACCAGAATTTTAACGATGACGGATGCTTCATAATGATGGGAGGCACAGTAACTCCGACTGAGTGGCTCAAGCCTCGAACAGGAAAGGCCATTAAGCTCAATGTAAAAAACGGACCTGATTCTATAGACATTTCAGATATCGAATCTGCAGAAGGTGCTACTGTCTTTTCTGACAAATAAAACCACAAAATGAAAAATTTTTGACTGTATGAAAAATAACATAAAGAACATAGTATGCCGATTGGCGGCATGTTCGCTTATTTTCGGCCTCAATCTCGCATTCTTGCCTTCACATGTATCTGCGCAGGATAAGGCTACAGAAAAACAAGCGTCTCAACAACCTGTGACTATAAAGGGTTTTGTCAGCGATAAAAATGGGGAACCTCTTATCGGTGTCGCTGTAACTATTGTCGGAACAAATCAGGGAACTTCTACAGATTTGTCAGGACACTATACCTTGACTGTTCCAAACCAGAACATTCAGCTTGAATTCTCTTTTATAGGTTTCGAATCTGCTATTATGGTTCCGGGAATCAGAAGCACTCTGGATGTTGTACTGAAGGAAGATGTAAAGACTCTTGATGAAGTAGTTGTCGTCGGTTATGGTACAATGAAGAAAAGCGACTTGGTAGGAGCTGTTGACCAGATCAATTCAGACGAACTTGAAGGTCGCTCGACAGCATCTCTTACAAGAAGTCTTCAAGGTATGATACCGAACCTGAACATTTCTCTCAGAGACGGTAAACCAGACCGTGGCGCAACTTACAATGTCAGAGGTACGACATCAATCGGAGCAGGCGGAGAAGCTCTTGTCCTGATTGATGGAGTAGAGGGAGATCCTAACAGTGTAAACCCTGAAGATATCGAAAGCGTATCTGTGCTTAAAGATGCTTCTTCTGCTGCGGTATATGGAGCAAGAGGTACTTTCGGCGTTGTCCTCATTACTACTAAAAACGCCACAAAGGGCAGTGTGAAAGTCAACTACAACGGAAGTTTCTCTATGAGCCAGAGGACAGTAAAGCCTGATCTCATAACAAACGGCCTTCAGTGGACAGATGATTTTGTCGAGTCTTTCGTCAACAACAAAGGCACAATGCCTAAGTCAATCAACAATATTTTCCCTTATTCACAGGAATGGCATGAAGAGCTTCGCAGACACGACGCAAACCCGGACCTTCCTGTTGTACAAATAAATGAAAATACTGGTAAATATGAATATTTCGGTAACACCGATTGGGACAAACTCCTATATAAGGATGTTACTTACGGTACAGACCACTCTATGAGTATCACGGGTGGTAACGATATCGCAAATTTCTATATTTCAGGAAGATACTTCTTCCAGGATGGTATCTATCGCAAGAATACTGACGTATTCAGACGCGGAAACCTCCGTGCCAAAGGCTCTATAAAAATCACCAAGTGGATGAGCATCGACAACAACTTCGATATGATGCACAAGACATACCACTATCCGCTCGTATCGTTTGACCAGACTTTGAATATCCAGCGTAATATGGAGCACCAGGGATACCCGATGGCCGTAATGTACAACCCTGACGGCTCCCTTACTTACAATGCAGTATATTGTTCTGTCGGAGACTTCTACGGAAGATATTCATATCAGGACCAGACTACACTCCAGCTGAAGAATACAGTCGGATTGAATATCACTCCTATAAAAGACGTTCTTAAATTCCGCGGAGACTTCACTTATGCCAATACATCATACAAGAGAGACAGAGTGATGAATTATGTGCCATATAGCGAAGGCCCAGGCATGTTCTCAGAAAAAGGAAAAAGCATTCTGATGGACAACAAGGACGAGACTACATATATGGCTGCCAACATAAACGGAACATGGACTCCGAGACTTGGAGACAACCACAAGTTCTCACTTATGGGAGGATGGAACCTCGAGACTTCAACCAAAGACAAATTCTTCCTTGAAAGAGACGGATTCCTTTTCCCTGACAGGCCGAACTTCGACCTTATGGACGGTATCAACTACAAAATCACCCAGGGGGACAGCAACTGGTCATACCTCGGTGTATTCTACAGAATCAATTACGGATTCAAGAGCAGATATCTCATAGAAACCAGCGGACGTTATGACGGATCATCGAAATTCCCTGTAAACGAAATGTGGGGATTCTTCCCTTCTGCATCTGTTGCATGGAGAATTTCAGAAGAACCGTTTATGCAGAATGCACGCGGTTGGATGGACAACTTCAAGGTAAGATTCTCTGTAGGATCCCTTGGAAACGGAAATGTCAGTCCTTACAAATTCCTCCAGACAATGGATATCGGAAAGACTGGTGTAATCCTTGGAAACGGACAGGTAAACTACACTTCATATCCTGGACTCATTCCTGACGGACTTACTTGGGAGAAGGTAACCACTTATGATGTAGGAGTTGACCTCGACCTGTTCGGAAACCGCCTCAACTTTGTATTTGACTGGTACCGCAGAAACACAAAAGACATGTACACTGTCGGACCTACTCTTCCGGAAGTTCTTGGAACCACACAGCCTAAAGGCAACTATGCAGACCTTAAGACAAACGGTTGGGAACTTACTCTCTCTTGGAGAGACAATTTCAAACTCGCAGGAAGTGACTTCAACTATGGTATCAAATTTATGCTGTGGGACAGCCAGAGCTGGATTACAAGATACAACAATGAACTCGGAAAACTCAGCGATTACTACGAAGGATACAAAATCGGTGATATCTGGGGATACCGTATAGAAGGTCTGTTCACAAGCTATGACGAAATAGCAAACCATGCAGACCAGGACTACATGAAAATCAGCGACTCCAGAATATGGCAGCCTGGTGACTTGAAGTTCGAGGATGTCAACGGTGACGGAAAAATTGACAAGGGTGCACAGACACTCAGTGACCACGGCGACCTTGTAATTGTAGGAAATGAAGAGGAAAGGTACCACTATGGATTCAATATCAACCTCAACTGGAAAGGTATCGGAATTTCAGCCTTCTTCCAGGGAGTAGGAAAACGTGACTGGTATCCGGGACAGGAAACAGGTTTCTTCTGGGGTAAATACAACAGACCTTACAGTTATTCGCTTAAAATGCATGAAGACAGATGGACTCCTGAAAACCCTAATCCAAATGCTCTTTGGCCTCGTCTCGTAGCTTATTCATCAGAGAACGGAGGAAGGCCTATGGGAACACCGAACAACAGGTTCATGCAGGATGCCTCTTATCTGAGACTTAAAGCTCTGACTGTTGACTACTCACTTCCTCAGGCTGTTGTCCGCAAAATCGGATTGTCCGGGCTCAAGATATTCTTCACAGGAGAAAATATGTTCACTTTCTCCAAGATTTGCGAAAACTTCGACCCTGAAGTTATCAAAGGAGGAGACGTTGACCTGAAAGACCGCAAGGGCGAGGAGCAGGGATACAGTTACCCAATGCTGAAAACATTTACATTCGGACTGAATATTTCATTTTAAGTAAAAGTTTATGAAAAAATATATATTTTGCGGGATAGCGCTGTCGCTTGCATTGACATCTTGTACAGATTTCCTTACAGAATATCCCGGCAATAAAATCACACCGTCAGACTTCTTCAAGAATGAGAGAGAAATCAACCTTTATGCAAACTCATTTTATGAGAAGGATATGCCAGGAACAGGAATTGCCACAGGTGACGGCATTTCAGATATCACAGCAGTAGTATCAGTAAGCAAATACCTTACAGCAGGATATAACCCTGCTGACCAGGGCGGCTGGAGCTGGAGCGATCTGAGAAATATCAATTTCTTTATTGACAGAGTCAAAGTGTCTCCTGTTTCTGAAGAAATAAAGAACAAATATCTCGGCCTGGCCAAGTTCTGGCGTGCAAAATTTTATTTCGAGAAAGTAAAGACTTTCGGTGGTGTCCCTTACTATGACTACTGTCTCAGCGAAGATGACCCGGCTTTGTACAAAGGACGCGATAGCAGGGAATTCGTAATGGACAAAGTTCTGGAAGACATAAATGATGCTGTCAAATATTGCGATGACAAAAAGGACGAGTCTCTTACCTATGTAACCCGCTATGTAGCCCTCGCAATGAAATCAAGAATCTGTCTTTTCGAAGGTACATTCAGGAAATACCATACTGAAATGAATCTTCCGGATGCAGAAAAATGGCTGCGAGAGTCTGTAAAGGCCTCTGAAGAGCTTATGTCATCCAACAAATACAAGCTTCTTACCGGCTCTCCGGAAACAAACTACAGAACCCTTTTCACTTCGGAAGGAATCTCTGGAACAAGAAATATTGTCGATGAAGTTATCTGGGCACAGGTATATGATGCTGAGTTCAGACGCTGGCATGATATAACATGGAAATATAACTCTACAACGACAGGCTCAAGATGGTCTCTGAACAAGGCTTTTGTAAATACTTATCTTATGACTGACGGAAGCAGGTTTACCGACAAGGAGGGATACAAAGAAATGACATTCCCTAACGAAGTCAAGAACCGCGACCTAAGGCTCAAACAGACTATCCGCACTCCGGGATACAAGAGATCAAATGGAGAAAAAGCTCTGCCTGACTTTACTGTAACACTTACAGGTTACCACATTTACAAGTGGAGTCTTGACGACCCTATGTATGACGGAAAAGGCGAAGGTACAAACTGTATTCCTATTTTCCGATATGCTGAAATCCTGTTGAATTATGCAGAAGCAAAAGCCGAACTTAATGAGTTTGACTCTTCTGTATGGAAAAACACTATAAAGCTTCTGCGCGAAAGAGCTGGTGTAAACGGTATGGAACCTTCTACTCCTGACACCTACTTGCAGCAAGTATTCTTCCCTGAAATCTCAGACAAATACCTCCTTGAAATACGCAGGGAGAGGGCTATAGAGCTGATTGCCGAAAACTTCAGGTACGATGACCTTATCCGCTGGAAAAAAGCAGACCTTTTGTCTGAAGAAGTACTTCCTTGGACAGGAGTATATATTCCGGAAGTCGGTAAGGGATATGACCTGGATGGCGATGGAAAAAGCGATGTATGCTTCTACTCAGGCAAAAAGCCTGGAATTAGCGGAGTAGTCTTTATTCCTCTAAATGAAAGCCTCACAATAACAGAAGGAAACAAAGGAAACCTTGTATGGGGCAAAGGATGGGAGCGCCAGTGGGATGACAAGAAATACCTCAGGCCTATACCTAGAAACGTCAGGGTATTGAATCCTAATCTCGAACAGAACCCTGGATGGGGCGATTAATAATACAGGCGGCCTGACAGGCCAGACCTGATTAGTGTAAGGATGCAGTGAAATTGCCGAATGTCGTTTTCATTGCAAACTGCTCTGCCGCAGTAAATTAACACTTCGATTTACCAAAAAATTTGTTTCTATATAACAAAAAAGAGACTGACAAGGGAAATAAATTATTTCTGCCAGTCTCTTTTCTTATTTTCAAATTATAATCAACAGATCACTATCTGACCATCCCGGACATCTACCTGAATCACGGAATCTTTTCTGACCTTTCCGTCAAGTATGGATTTGGCAAGCATATTCACCAGTTCCCTCTGCATAAGTCTCTTTATAGGACGCGCACCATACGCCGGCTCATACCCCTTGGTGCTCATATAATCCTCGAAAGATTTAGTAAATGTCACAGTGACTCCGTTCTCCGCAAGACGGCTTTCCAACTCCCGCATCTGAAGATGAAGAATCTCTCTGATATCCTTCTGGGAAAGTGGCTCAAACATTATTATTTCATCTATACGGTTTAGGAACTCCGGACGTACTGTCTTTTTCAATATCTCAAGCACATCTTTCTTGCATTCTTCCAATATACCGGATCTGCGCTCCTGTGCAGCCTTTTCTGCCTCAAGATTGCTATCCTGCAGACCTAATGCAGGAAGCTTCTCCATATAACCTTGAATAACATCTGCTCCGACATTTGATGTCATTATCAAAATCGTATTCTTGAAATCCACAGTCCTGCCCTTGTTGTCAGTCAGACGGCCGTCATCCAGGACTTGAAGCAATATGTTGAATACATCAGGATGTGCCTTCTCTATCTCATCCAGAAGCACTACAGAATAAGGTTTTCTTCTTACTGCTTCAGTAAGCTGGCCTCCCTCATCGTAACCTACATATCCCGGAGGCGCACCTACAAGCCTGCTCACTGAGTGACGCTCCTGATATTCACTCATATCTATTCGGGTCATCATATTCTCGTCATTAAACAAGAACTCCGCTAGAGCTTTTGCCAATTCTGTCTTTCCGACACCGGTTGTACCCATGAACAGGAAAGAACCGATAGGCCTTTTCTCATTTTGCAGACCAGCCCTGCTTCTTCTGACTGCATCCGCCACTGCTCTTATAGCATCATCCTGACCGACAACCCTTTTGTGCAGTTCTTCTTCCATCCTGAGAAGCTTCTCTCTTTCGCTCTCAAGCATCCTTTTCACAGGAATACCCGTCCACTTGGCCACAACTTCCGCTATATCCTCAGGAGTGACAGATTCTGTTATTATAGGATCTTTTATTCCGGCCTGCCTTGCCGTAAGCTCTTCGATCTTTTTCTTGCACTCAGCCATCTTGCCATATCTTATCTCAGCAACTCTCCCATAATCTCCTGCTCTTTCCGCATTCTGCGCCTGGATTTTATATTCCTCTATTTTCTGACGAGTTTCCTGAAGGTCTGACAATATGCTTTTTTCTTCCTTCCACTTCTTCATAAGGACATCTCGCTGGGAATTAAGCTCAGAAAGCTCTGACTTGATTTTATCCATTTTGATAGAAACACCTTCCCTCTTGATAGCTTCTCTCTCTATTTCAAGCTGTCTTATCCTGCTATTAAGGTCATCAATAGGCTCAGGAACGGAATTCATCTCAAGACGTAGTTTGGAAGCTGCTTCATCCACAAGGTCTATCGCCTTATCGGGCAAGAATCTGCTCGTAATATACCTGTGAGAGAGTTCTACTGCTGAAATAAGGGCATCGTCCTCTATTTTAACCTTATGATGGTTTTCATATCTTTCCTTTAGACCTCTCAATATAGAAATGGACTCTGCCGGAGTCGGTTCATCGACAGTCACCATCTGGAATCGTCTTTCCAGAGCCTTGTCCGCTTCAAAATACTTCTGATACTCATCAAGAGTCGTAGAGCCGATAGTCCTCAGTTCTCCACGCGCCAATGCCGGTTTTAATATATTGGAAGCATCCATAGCACCCGATGACCGCCCCGCTCCTACAAGCGTATGTATTTCATCTATAAAAAGTATTATCTCTCCGTCGCTGTCTACAACTTCCTTTACTACTCCCTTCAACCTTTCCTCAAACTCGCCCTGATATTTGGCACCGGCAATCAAGGCTCCGAGATCCAGTGAATAAATCTTCTTCGTTTTAAGGTTCTCGGGAACATTTCCATCTACGATTTTCTGTGCAATTCCTTCTGATATTGCAGTTTTACCTACTCCTGGTTCTCCTACGAGAATCGGATTATTCTTAGTTCTCCTGCTCAATATCTGGAGAACCCTTCTTATCTCCTCGTCCCTTCCTATGACAGGGTCGAGCTTCCCTTGCGCAGCCTTATCATTCAGATTGACCGCGAACTTTTCAAGATTTTCCAAGTTTTTGTTTTCCATATTATTTTTCTCCTTTTATCTTTACGTGTACGGCCATCTATAACCTTCAATAGCCGTCTGCTCTGAATGTCGAGCAAACGGCTATCGTCAAAATATATTCCAGCGACTTTTTTATGACATTTTGTCAGTCGCCAAGTTTCTCACAGTTACTTTGCCAGAGCGGACTCAGCAGCTGGAGCTTCCTGTGCAGGAGCCTGCTGTGAAGGTGCCGGGAACTCAGGAACCTGCTCTGTAGCAGCCTTTTCCACTTTATCTGTAATATCCATCTCGTTCTTTCCTGAACCAGTGGTAGTAAAAGTAGAAACTACTGAGAACACAAAAATGAACGCTACCAAACCCCAAGTTATCTTTTCAAGGATGTCAGTAGTCTTGCGCACTCCGAAAGTCTGGTTTCCTGCTGTAAAATTGCTGGCCAATCCGCCGCCTTTGCTATTCTGAAGCAAAACAACGAGAGTAAGAAGAAGGCTCGCAATAATGACAAGTACTGTAAGAATAGTAAAAATCACATTCATACGTTATATGTTTTTTTAATTTTTTCAATAAGGGATGCAAAGTAAGCACTTTTTTCTGGATATGCCAAAATTAGTTTCTCATAAATCTGAATGGCATATTCATAGTATCCCTGCTCCTCGTAAATCCCTGCAAGTGTTTCTGTATAAAATTCCAAATCATTTGACCTGTGATCATCTGAAGGCGCATTCTGTCTGGCTCTGACTGCAAATTTTGAAAAAATCCCGTCTTCGGACTTTTTCACTTTCTCGTATTCTGTCTGCGAAAAATAATCGCCTCCCGCCACTCTTGCCGGACGTTTTTCCGAAGGTGCTGTATCCTTCACAGATTCGCCGGCATTCGCTTCCTGAAACTGTACAGTTCTTTCAGACAAGCACATTCTGATTACCTCCGACAAATCTTTATCTGAACAATCCACCCTCTTGACAGAACGTACCAAATCTGAAATTATACGCCGGCAGGGAACATACATGGCGGATTCGGAAAACTGTGATTCTCCCCAGTCTCCTCCAAACTTCAACATTCTAACACACAACTCCTTCCTGGCAGAACCAAACCACGGATACAAATTAATCACACCGGTAAGTTCATCCAAAGACAGTTTCTTCAAATCAATATATCTGGTATATTCCATAACCTCCTCTGCAAGTAAAGTCAGACTGTTTTTACCAATTGGCTACTGTAGCATTGAATATATCCTCTATCAGCTTATCCACAATCTCTTCACACAACTGGCTTTCTACAGCACTTAGCTGCTGGGTAGAATCAAAATCGGCATAAGCTGAAAATGACTTGTCATCAAAATCGTCTTCAGGATACTTTTTGTTCGCAAAGGATATTTTTACAGTAACCGTAAGACGGTTCTGCGCAGCCTGCTCATTCGCTGTAATAGAAGAAGCTCTGACATCATATCCAGTAACGGCTCCCGTTATCTCCAAATCTCCATCCATATCCACCTGCTCCAGCTTGGTGAATTTTCTAAACTGGTCTTTCAAGGCTTCTGTAAGGTCATTACTCAAAGTAGGATTTACCGTCAAGGCCCTATACTCTATATAACCTATTGACACAGAATGCACATCTGGCTGTATGGACGTACCGGAAAAAGAGTAGATTCCGCACGACTGCAGTGACAGGAACAACGACAAAGCTACAATAAACGGCAGTATGATTTTTTTCAGCATAACTCAAATTTCTTATTATTTTTCATTTTCGGGAATATCCATCAATTTCAGTTTCCTGTAAAGCGTTCTCTCTGAAATCCCCAATTCAGCAGCCGCAAGCTTCCTGTTACCGTGATACTTCTCCAAAGCTTTACGAATCAGACCTGTACCTAATTTCTGCAAAGACAAGTCACTTCCGTCCTGCTCATCAGGATCCTCCCTGTCATATGAGCGGTGAATATCTGCTCCGGATTCGACCACCCATCCTGAATCTCCTCCGCTAACATCAAAGTCCGTTGCCCTGCGGACATCCTGCCGGCTTTCCTGAGACTGAGGAAGTGCCATTACTGACCCGGAGTGGGCTGTTCCACCTGCTATTATATTCTTCAGATAATCAACTTCCTGCCTCAGCTGATATATCATCCTGATTATAGCTTCCTTTTCACCGGAGGACATATTGTCATCAGAAAAAGAAGACTTGACAGGAAGCATATTAGGACTGTCTTTAGGAATATATCTTGACAGAATCTCCGGACCTATTTCACATCTTTCAGATGAGGACGTAAGACGGCCGGCCTCAAGTGCAGATACAGTCTCTGCAACATTTTTCAACTGGCGGATATTTCCAGGCCAACGGTAACTTTTAAGCAACGCTACTGCATCTGGTGTCAGAGAAACCTTGCTCATTCCGTACTTTTCTGAAAAATCAGAAGTAAATTTCCTGAACAGAAGATAAATATCATCCTGCCTTTCCCTCAATGCCGGCATAATGACAGGCACTGCATTAAGCCTGTAATAAAGATCCTCCCTGAATTTGCCTTTTGATACGGCATACATAAGGTTGACATTTGTGGCAGCGACAACACGCACATCTGTTTTCAGGACTTTTGAAGAGCCGACCCTGATAAACTCACCTGACTGCAGCACTCTTAGAAGTTTTGCCTGTGAAGCCATAGGCAGTTCTCCTATCTCATCAAGAAACAGTGTTCCTCCGTCCGCCTCTTCAAAATAGCCCTTGCGCATTTCATTGGCACCTGTAAAAGACCCTTTCTCGTGTCCGAAAAGTTCCGAGTCAACTGTCCCTTCCGGAATGGCACCACAGTTTATTGCAAAATACTTTCCTGTCCTGCGCCTGCTGAACTGGTGTATAATCTTCGGTATATTCTCTTTTCCGACTCCACTTTCACCACAAATAAGCACAGTGAGGTCAGTCGGGGCAACAGCAACTGCTATGTCCAGCGCCCGGTTAAGCGCTGAATCATTTCCGATTATATCGTATTTATTTTTAAGGCTCTGTAATTCCTGAATTGTCATAATGAGACAAAGTTACTAAAAGGCTGCAAAAAAAATATATAAATGGCTTAAAATTTAAAAATATAACTATCTTTGTGCTAATTATGCCTTTAAAATATAAAGAAAAGGAAACCATACAAAGCATAATAGAACCAATTAATTTTTATACAGCAATGAAAAAAAATTTCAAGTTTTTATCGGCTGCCATTCTCGGACTCGGCGTTGTCGCTTGTAGCTCCCCTGAAAAAATGGCAGAAATGGCTGAGAACGTGACAGTAAAATGCGAGCCGGTCGTTCTCGAAGTCGTAGCAGGTAAAATCAACACAACCGTAGCAGTTACTTATCCTGCTGACTATTTCCACCCAAAAGCTATTCTTGAAGTCACTCCTGTAATCGTTTATGAAGGAGGCGAGGCCAAGATGGAGCCTTTCTTCTATCAGGGTGAAAAAGTGATTGACAATTATAAAGTAGTTCCTTCTGCCGGTTCTACCGTGACAGAGAAACTCAGTTTCGCTTATGTTCCAGGTATGGAAAAAAGCTACCTTGAACTCCGCAGTGTAGTAAAATACAAGAAGAAATCAGTTGACCTTCCTACAAAGAAAGTTGCCGACGGTGCAAACACTACTTACATGCTTGTTGACAAGTCAGGTAAAGTAGATTTCAAGGCTGACGGTTATCAGGAAATCATCAAGCAGACAGCTGAAGGTCAGATTCTTTATACAATCAACAGCTCTGTAGTTCGCGGAAGCCAGCTCAAATCAGATTCTATCAAAGATTTCCAGGCTGCTCTTGACGAAATCAAGGCTAACGAGCGCAAAGAAATCATCAGCACTGATATCGTTGCATACGCTTCACCGGACGGTGGTGAGAAGCTTAACAACAAGCTTTCAGGAAAACGTTCAGAGACTGCTGAAAAGGCATTCGGAAAAGTTACCAAGAAGCATGAAGTTGATGCTCCAGTAAACGTAAAGAGCATCGGTCAGGACTGGGAAGGATTCAAAGAGCTTGTAGCTCAGTCTGATATGGAGGACAAAGACCTCATTATCCGCGTTCTTTCAATGTACAGCGATCCAGCTGTCCGCGAGAAAGAGATCAAGAACATGTCTGCTGTCTATAAGACTCTTGCTAAAGAGGTTCTTCCTGAACTTCGCCGTGCAAGATTCATCGCCAATGTAGAGTTCACTAACTACAGCAACGAGGAACTTCTCAAACTTATCGAGGAAAACATCGACATTCTTGACGAGACTGCACTTCTCCGTGCTGCTTCTGTAGCTAAAAACGAAGATTCTAAAGTTGAAGTTTACAAGAAAGCTATCGAGAAATTCAACAGCGACCGCGCACAGTACAACCTTGCTGTCGTTTATCTTAATGCTGACAAGCTTTCTGCTGCAAAATCAGCTCTCGCAAAGGTTTCAGAGAAAGATGCTGACTACCAGAACGCAATGGGTGTTGTAGCTCTCAGAGAGAACAAACTTGATGAAGCTGCTAAATACTTCAAGGCAGCAGGCAATGCTACTGCTACTGAAAACCTCGCAGTTCTCGACATCCTTAACGGTAAATATACAGATGCTGCAGCCAAACTTGCAAATGCAGAGTGCTGCAACAACAAAGCTCTTGCTTACATTCTTACTGGCCAGCTTGACAAAGCTGCTGCATCAGTTAAGTGCGAGTGCCCTCAGGCAAGCTACCTGAAAGCTATCATCGCTGCACGCCAGGGTAAAGCTGCAGACGTTAAGACAAACCTCGAGAAAGCAAGCAAAGACAAGAAACTTGCTGAAAGAGCTGCTAAAGATATCGAGTTCGCTCAGTATCGCTAGTATATGATAACTGACGGCTAATGCCGCTGGAATTAAAGCAGGAGGAAAGAATTTCCCTCCTGCTTTTTTATTTACCGGCTCTCTGCACAGCGCTATACAGAGATTAAGGCACTTTATTACATAATATAAGATATCGAAAATTTTATGTAAGTTTGCATGACTAAAAAGAACAGATATGGATAAAAAGTCAAAAAATCTCTATATTACAAGCATTGTCATTTTTACCGTTGTTTTCTTTCTTGGCACAGGCGTACTTGTATATACAGGCTTAATTACACGACAGACCCAGGCCCTTGCGTTCCAGACCTGCTATATGCTAATAATGCTTTGCGGAATATTAGGCATAGGATCCAGCCTGCGGAATCTCTTCGGAATAGATTCTCCAAAAGCTAGAAAGACTTCCTTTGCCGTACAGGGAACTGTGCTTGCATGCTGCGCAGGCTGGCTTTACATAATATATTTCACAGGTATCCATGCTGATGCTTTTACACAAGCGGCCACATGGATAATGACAGCTGCTACTGTAAACAGACTTATGAACATCATTACAAAGCGCAGAAACTCATAAGTTATCTCTTTAACACTTCGTATTCGATATTCATTTCATTGAGTTCCTCTATCAGAGGCGCCGATATTGCAATTTGAAATTTCCGGGATAGAAATTCTATATTATATTTAGTCTGCGGGTCATAAATGAACATTGTCAGAGGGATATTTCCCTTATGGCGCTTTATGACCCTGTTTAGACGTTCCCTGAATTCACTGTTAAGCATCAGCGTAGTGATACGCAACGAGAACCCCTTGGTATATGTCTCAGTCACATTTCCAAGAAGCATTATTTTCCTGACTTTGAAACCATAAGGAGGATCTCCCATCGTTTTACGGTCTTCCGGCTTACGGTAATATTTCTCCTCAATGCTGCCTTCAAGAAAAACAGCGGAATTAAGCTGAAGGTAATTCATGAAAGCCTCATAGTCCTTGCCAAATAAAGCAAGTTCATAGCTGCCTTCATAGTCCTCAATGACCGTCTTAGCATAAGGTTTGCCAGTTTTTGTCTGCAAGGACTGAACTGATGAAATATAACCTGCTACAGACACTTTCATCTGAGATTTTTCGCTTTCACACTTATTTACAAGGGTATCTATCTCCCCGACACTGTTTGTCGCAAAATTCTCTATTTCAAACTGGTATTTATCAAGAGGGTGGGATGAAAGATACATTCCTACAAGTTCCTTTTCTCTTTTGAGAAGCTCCATAGTATTTTCATCTCCTGTCATTTGAGGCATTTCCGGGCGTTCAGGCTTTGCTTCTTCCATTCCCCAAAACAGTGAGCCGGGCGCGTCTACAGTGTCACGTCTGTAGTTGTCGGCATATCGTAAAAGGGTGTCAATAAACGGTTCGCCTGAAGGACATGGCAGCATGAACTGCGTCCTAGCATACCCGAAGCTGTCAAAAGCTCCTGAGTAAAGCAAGGCCTCAAATGCTTTTCTGTTAACAGTGCCTGCCATCCTTTCACAGAAATCAAAGACATCTTCAAAAAGACCGTTCTCCTCGCGTTCTGCAATGATTGCCCGCACTATATTGTCTCCGAAACCCTTGATACCTCCAAGCCCGAAACGTACATTGCCTGCCTTATTTACCGTAAAGGCAGCCCCGCTCTCGTTTATATCAGGGTTAAGGACGGTGATTCTGGACTTTTTACAGTCGTCCATAATCTTTTTGATTTCGTCCATATTAGAGAGATTCCGGCTAAGGTTGGCAGCCTGGAATTCTGCCGGGTAGTGCGCTTTCAGGTAGCCCGTCTGGTAGCTCACCCAGGCATAGCAGGTTGCATGAGACTTGTTGAACGCATATTGGGCAAACTTTCTCCAGTCACCCCATATTTTCTTCAGTACTTTCTCAGGATGCCCGCGCTCTATTCCTCCTTTAAGGAAGAGATCCCTGAGCGACTCCAGAACATCAAGCTGCTTTTTACCCATTGCCTTACGGAGCTTGTCCGCCTGTCCTTTCGTAAATCCGGCCAGTTTCTGCGAAAGAAGCATGACCTGCTCCTGATACACTGTTACTCCGTATGTATCCTGAAGGAACTCCTCCATCTGCGGAAGATCATACTCAATAGGCTCAGTTCCCTGCTTTCTGGCAACGAAACTAGGGATATAGTCAAGAGGGCCCGGTCTGTAAAGGGCATTCATCGCAATAAGGTCTTCAAACCTTGTAGGCTGAAGCTTCTGCAGCCATTGTTTCATTCCTTCAGACTCGAACTGGAACACGCTGGTAGTATCCCCACGTCCGTAAAGACGGTATGTTTCAGCATCATCTATAGGTATTGCTTCTATGTCAATGTCAATTCCGTGACGCTGTTTGATTGTTGCAAGACATTCCTTTATGATAGATAGTGTGCGCAAGCCCAGAAAGTCCATCTTGAGCATACCTACGTCCTCGATGAAACATCCTTCATACTGTGATACCCAGACATCTTCACCAGTGGCCTTATCTGCAGCCACGCTGATAGGAATATAGTCGGTTAAGTCTCCTCGGCCGATAATCATGGCACAGGCGTGCACTCCAGTCTGTCTGATTGTTCCTTCCAGTTTCAAGGCATATTTCAGCACATCCTTTACAAGATCACTTCCGTTCTCAAGTTCGTTCTTAAGTTCATCGACATATTTGAAGCAGTTCTTAAGATTCGGCTTGTATTCTTTTTCTACCGGACCTTTCTTGTACTTTTTAATTACGGTTTTTGTCTGCCCCTCATTTTCAGGATCTTGAACAGTCTCTTCCTTCTCTATTATTTTGAATTCCTTGCCAAGTTCCTCTTCTTCATCATATGGCAGTTCCTGGATTTCCTTTACTTTTATATTCTTGTCCGGAATCATCTTGGTAAGACGGTTGGACTCTTCAATAGAAAGGTTACTAACCCGCGCAACGTCCTTAATGGCACTTTTGGCGGCCATCGTTCCGAATGTAACAACATGTGAAATATGGTCTTTCCCATATGTCTCTTCCACATATTTGAATACACGGTAACGGCCGTCGTCATCGAAGTCGATATCGATATCCGGCATTGAGATTCGGTCCGGATTGAGGAATCGCTCAAACAGAAGCTGGTATTTGATAGGGTCTATATTTGTGATTCCCAGACAGTATGCTACTGCTGAACCAGCGGCAGAACCACGTCCAGGTCCTACAGAAATGCCGTTCCTGCGTGCTGCTGCGATAAAGTCCTGGACGATAAGGAAGTAGTCCGGGAATCCCATACGGCAGATAGTTTTTAACTCGAAGTCCAGCCTTTCAGACTGTTCTTCGTTTAACTGTTCACCG